>JAITQJ010000392.1 GCA_031288955.1 Planctomycetaceae bacterium
CCCAACGGGCTAAAATATACCCATCAAGCCCTTAACATTACAGAACAAGGAGACGAACGATGACATTGTTACATCAAACGCTGATGTTGCGCCGCATTTTTATCGGAGCGGCAATTCTGTTTCTGCTTGCAGCAACGCTGCCCAATCGCAGCCGCCGATTTCCGCTGAAAAAGCGAAATTGATAGGCTACGTCGAGGATTTTCTGATGAACAATTTCCGCGATGTTACAATGCGGAAGTCGCTCGAATGGAGCGATGTGAAAACTGACGGCAAGGGAAACAGCACGATACGCTATCGCTGCGAAGCCTTGATTTGGAACAAAGACAGGATGATTCTCTGTAACGATTTTACGTTCGATAAAGACGGTAAATATATCAGTCACGAAACTATCGAAAAAATACCCGTGAAAGACGGCACGGCAAAACCGGATATAGAGAGTTTGAAAAAGACCGCCGATAAATATCTCAAATTGCTGTCGGACGGACAATTTGCCAAAGCCTTCAAGATGGGCGATGAAAAGTTACAAAAGAGTCTCACGGCGGAGAATCAGGAAGAACTCTGGGCAGGCATAACGAAACAATGCGGAAATTTTGAAAAAGTTTCTGCAACACGTAATCGTATCCTTGACAATAATGCGGTTTTTGACTTCGATTGCGGTTTTGAAAAGGCAACCATAACAATTAGAATCGCGGTTACCCCAAACAAAAAGATAGCCGGTTTGTTCATAACCGCAATGGTGCAGGCAGATTCTTCCGCCAAAGAAGGTCTCAAAGGAAACGAAAACGGCAAACCCGATTGAATGCTTAAAGCATCGAAATATTCATCGCCCTCGACACGGGAGTGGAATGTTCAGAGTCTCCGTCTTGCGGCGGCGGTTAGAGACTTCAGTTTCCCAGCGATTGCAGCGGAGCAGGAATCCGTCCGCCGAAGTTGACAAAACCCGCACTTGCCCCGACATTGCGGACTTCCAGCACCGGCGATGCTCCAAACAAACCGCCGAAACTAATCCGGTCTCCCGCTTTCGCCCCCGGTACCGGTATGAGCCGCGCTGCCGCCGTCTTGTTGTTAATAACTCCAATCGCCATCTCGTCGGCAATCAACGCCGCTAACGTTTCCGGCGGTGTATCGCCCGGAAGCAATATCATATCCAAACCAACACTGCATACCGCCGTCATCGCCTCTAACTTTTCCAAACTCAAATGTCCCTGCGCAACCGCATCTGCAAGACTTGAATCTTCTGAAACCGGTATAAACGCCCCGCTCAAACCGCCGACACTGCTCGAAGCAAACAGACCGCCCTTCTTCACCGCATCATTAAGCAATGCAATCGCCGCCGTCGAACCCGGCGCACCAATCTGCGCTATACCCAGCGTCTTCAGAATTTCACCAATGCTGTCGCCGACCGTCGGTGTCGGTGCCAGCGATAAATCAACAATACCGAATTCAATACCGAGAGCCGCGGCAACTTCTCTGCCAATCAATTCGCCGGCACGGGTAACACGAAAACTCGTTATCTTGATTTCTTCGGCAAGGTCGCCGAGCGTCAAACGGCACGATGTTCCGGCATCAGTGCGTTTTTTAGCCGCCTCAATTCGCCGGCGCAGTGCCGAGTCAACGACACCGGGACCGCTGACACCGATGTTAATCGCCGCTTCGGGTTCGCCGGCACCCATATAAGCACCAGCCATAAACGGATTATCTTCAGGAATGTTCGCAAAGACAACGAGTTTCGCCGCACCGAATCCCTGCGAGTCTTTTGTGGCGGCGGCAATTTTCGGCAGGAGTAAACCAATTTGCCGCACGGCATCCATATTGATACCGGCTTTGCGGGAAGCAACATTGACCGTGGCGCAAACCTTGCTCGTTTGCGATAACACCTCCGGCAGAGAATCGAGAACGGTTTGTGCGCCGTCAGAAATGCCTTTTTGAACAAGAGCGGAAAAACCGCCGACAAAATCAACTTGGCAATCCGCAGCGGCTTTGTCCAGCGTTTGAGCGAGTTGCACTGCGGCAGCGCGTCCGTGACCGGCAAGAAGTGTTGCGGCGGGAGAAATCGCCAGCCGTTTATTTGTTACAGGAATACCGTACTTTTCGGCAATATCATCGCAGACGGCAACAAGATTTCGGGCTTTGCCGATAATTTTGTTATGAACTTTCCGGCAAAGTTGGTCGGCATCAGAATCGGCGCAGCCGTTCAGATTGAGCGACAGTGTTACGGCGCGGACATCGAGATGCTCGTTATGGAGCATTCTGATAGTCGAAAGAATTTCGTCGGTTTGAAGCATTGGCGGTGTATCTTCAGTGCATCGTACGGCGGGCAGCACAGAGGAATAACAACTTCTGTACTCCGCCCGAAAGCAATTTACGGTTTTTCCTTTTGCGGAAATTTTTTCCCCGCAGCACGTTGTTGTCTATATTTTTCCGGTATCGCATCGCCCGGCTGCCACGAGTTAACGCCGGGCTGCCACGCATTAGTCTGTTGGTCATCACCGAATTTCTTTTTCATTTTGGCAAGTTCCTCTTTGACGTAATCCGGCGGATGATCTACCAAGTCCTGCAATTTTTCCCACTGCTCATCGGTCAGCACATCGAACATCTTGATTTTAAGACGGGTAACCAATGCTCTGCTTTTATCAAGCGGACCCTGCATTATCTTTTTGAATTCGCCTTCGCTTTTCAATGCCTCCTCCGCAACACGTTTCTTTTCCGCAAACTCCTCCCTATCAATCATCGAACCGTTTTCCTTCTCGATTCTGTCACAGATTTTATCTTCCCAAAGAGAAGCAGCATCCACCACTTCGTCTATATTTTGAATATATTCCGCTTCTAATTTCTTTTTGATATTATCCATTTTTCTTTTTTGTTCATCAGAAAGACCAAGTCCTTCAAACATATCCGGTGAAATAACCGGAGTCGCAGACATTGTCGCAAGTTGAAATTCTCTCATTTTTTGTTTTTGCTCCGGGGAGAGCAATTTGCCGACTTCTCTGGAATAATTTTCTATCATAAACGCCGCCTGTCTTTCCTGCAATTTCGCCCATTTTTGCTTTGTTTCTTCATCGGCATTTTGAAAATTGGGGTCGTCCGGCTTTTGAATTTTCTTTATTTCGGCTTGTATCTCGACCATTTCGGGATGCGCTGCCAGTTGCCCCATAATAGCCATCATCTGCCTGTACTGTTCATCAGAAACATTCCACGCTTTGCGTACCTTTTCATTGAGCATCTGCGACATCATTATCATTCCGCCGGAATCTTTGTTCCAAAGGGAACGGAACGCATTATTCAAGGCGGCTTTCGGCGGTGCATTGCCTCGCATTGTCTTGATATTGATTTTGTTGGTCTTCGGCGGTGCTTTCGGCGGTTCAGCACCTTGAGGCGGACATTGCAGCGTTAAAGAGAAAACACAGGCGGCGGAAAAGACGGCAAGGTACGATAGCGGTCTCATTTTTTTCAGAAAGGTTAAAGGTGCGCCCATTGTACCAGAGTTACAGCATTAGGCAACGTTACCCGGTTTGATGCCGTTGAAAATTTTCAGAAAAAAAGAGGCGAAGGTGATAACCTCCGCCCCCATTCACCTTCGCACGCCTTGCTGCTCTACCAAGGAGACCTACCGAGCAAACAGCAATTCCGTGTACGTCGGCAAAGGCCAAAGTTCATCGTCCACCGCCGATTCCAACGCATCCGCTGTCCCGCGCAGCGATGTCATCGCCGGTACTACCGTCTTGCAAAAATACTCCGCTTCCTTCTGTGCATTGCCTTCCGGCACATCCGAAAGCGTCTTCTTCAACACACCGATTTTCTCAATCAACGTGTCAATGCTGCTGTCCAACTCGTGCAGCAACTCTTTCTGCAACTTCGTTGTCGCCGCCGCTGTCAGGTTCGTCTTGTATTTGAGAACTGCCGGAAGAATCAACGTTGCCGCAACCTCCAACGCCGTCTCCGCTTCGATGTGAATCGTCTTGACGTAGTTCTCCGCATAAATCTCGTGACGGCTGTCCGACTCGACTTTGCTGAACACCTTGTACTTCTCAAAGAGACTTACCGCCTTCTTGCCGTTAATCAGCGGCAGACATTCCGCCGTTGTAACGAGATTCGGCAAGCCACGCTTCTTTGCCTCTTTCTTCCAGTCCTCGCTGTAACAGTTGCCGTTAAAGAGAACTGCCTCGTTATCCTTAATTGCCTTGCTGACAATGTCGTGAACTGCCGTATTAAAGTCTTTCTTCGACTTCAACGCCTCGTCAAGTTCCGTTGCCAAAACGTCAAGGCTTTCGGCAACAATCGTGTTAAGAACGGTTGTCGATTGCGATACGTTTTGACTCGAACCGACAGCGCGGAACTCGAATTTGTTGCCGGTAAACGCAAAGGGACTTGTCCGGTTGCGGTCTTCACTGTGCCGTTTGACTGGCGGCAAAGTCGAAACGCCGACTTCAATCGGTGCCTGTTTTTTCGCCGCCGTCGTTGTGCCTTCGGCAAGTTTGCGGAACACTTCGTCAAGTGCGCTGCCGAGATAAACGCTCATAATTGCCGGCGGGGCTTCGTTGGCACCGAGCCGATGGTCGTTACCGGCACCGCAAACGCTCATCCGCAGCAAATCGCCGTTCTGGTGAACTGCACGAAGAACGGCGGCGGCAACGAACAGGAACTGCGCATTTTCGTGCGGCGTATCGCCCGGTTCGAGAAGATTTTCGCCGTCGTCGGTCATCAGCGACCAATTGTTATGTTTTCCGCTGCCGTTGATTCCAGCGAACGGTTTCTCGTGCAGCAGACAAACGAAGCCGTGCCGCGTTGCAATGTTCCGCAGAAGTTGCATTATCAACATCTGATGGTCAACGGCGAGGTTCGCTGACTCAAAAAGCGGTGCGATTTCAAACTGCGCCGGTGCAACTTCGTTGTGCCGGGTACGAGCCGGAATACCGAGCAAGAGCAACTCGTATTCCAATTCGGTCATAAAACCGATGACCCGTTCAGGAATGGCACCGAAGTAATTGTCTTCGAGTTCCTGACCTTTGGGCGGTTTTGCACCGAAAAGTGTTCTTCCGGTTACGGTCAGGTCGGGACGCAGTGCAGCGAGGCGGCGGTCGATAAGGAAGTATTCCTGTTCAGCCCCGACGGTCGGATAGACGTGTCTTGACTTTTTGTTACCGAAAAGTTTCAGGACACGCAGCGATTGTTTTTCAAGGGCTTCTATTGACCGCGACAGCGGCGTTCTCATATCAAGTGCTTCGCCGGTCCAACTGACAAACATCGTCGGAATGACGAGCGTTGCCCCGTTTTTGTGGCGGAAAATGAACGCCGGACTGGACGGGTCCCAAGCGGTGTAGCCGCGTGCTTCAAAGGTCGCACGCAGACCGCCGGAAGGAAAACTGCTTGCGTCCGGTTCGCCTCGGACGAGTTCGCTGCCGATGAATTTGGCGATGGCTTGACCGCCGCTGGTCGGTACGACGAAGCAATCGTGCTTTTCAGCGGTACTTCCGGTCATCGGTTGAAACCAATGCGTGAAGTGTGTTGCGCCGTGTTCCAAAGCCCAGGCACACATTGCTTTGGCAACGACATCGGCGATGCTTGGGTCAAGTTGCTTGGAATTCTGAATCGTATCTTGCAGCGACTCGAAAACTTTCTCCGGTAAACGTTCCTTTTGGACTTTTTCGTTGAACGTGTGATTGCCGAAAAGCGACTGGAGGTCAGACGTTTTGGCGGCAAAAGAGACAGCAGCCGCATTGGGGTCAGCAGCGATGGCGACCATCGTGCTGCGGCGGACGTTGTTAAAGGACATAAATAGGCTCCTTGGGGGTTAAATTTGATAGACCGCTCCAAAGGCGAAACGGTCTGCTCGGTATATTAGATAATTTTAGCAACTTCTGTGCCAAGTAGAACGAAATAGCCTTTTTAGGGAAATTTTATAGAATAAGCGGCAAAGAGCATCTGTTTTTGCAACAATTATGTTATTTCAATCCGGCATCTAACAAAATTGTAATGTCTTTGACACGAAAAACGGTCTGTGTTATTTCCTGTGTTTTGTTTGAAAATAACACACCGGATACGGCTTTTATTGCATTTTTGCTATTCCCCCCTTGTTTTTTATGCCGAAAAACTATAATATACAAAGCCTCAATGGTGTTCGCAATCGGATTTACACTCCGGGGGGTCGATAACAAAGCCCGATGGGAACCTGATTACAAAGGACTCGTTTGTGTACAGCCGTTTTTACTTCGGTCAAAGCGGATAACACTTTGCGATTTCCAGGTACCCCCGTACATTTCGGGCCTCCAAATGCTGTTGGCGGACACCTTGAGGCTTTATTTTCTTTGACGAACTGCGCTGGCAGCGATTGGACTGACTCTTTTCTATTATGTCAGATGTGTCAGAAAATAGACGGCTCATTCAGCCTTTCCCGCTCCTTCAGTCAGCCATTTCATCGCATTCCGGAGTTCTTTGACCTTTACCGGCATCGTCAAAACAACCCGATTGTACTGCGGAATGACATCGTCCGCCCAATCCGATTGACCGCCGTCCAATATCAGTATCGCCCCAATGTCCCGCAAACCCCGGTACTGCGCAAAATCATTAAAAGCACGAACCGCCCGGATACCCAGCGATTGTGCATTAAACACAATACATTGCGCCGCCGTATCGTCATCAGCAAATATATCCGGTACCTTTTTCGGGTCATTCACCGCCAACGAATTATACTGCAACCGCTCCAACAGCGTCTCCATTGATTGCCGGGTCTGTTCGTTATTATCAACAAGCATCACTGTCTTGCGGTCAAGATTTTTGACACGCTCTTCCCGGTCAGCACTCATTCCAATCCGCAGCGATGATACCAGCGTTTCCCCGCCGGCTTCAAGACGTATTTTGGCACTTTTCAAGTCCGCAAGCATTTCCATCGGCGACTGATAACGCTGGTCAGGATGAACCGTCATAGCCCTGTTTATCAGAGAAGCCAGCACCGCCGGAACTTCAGGGACAACATTCTGAACTGCCCGAACGTTCAAGTACCGGCTTCTGTCCATTCGTTTTGCCTTGTCCTTTGTTTCCTCAAAAGGCGAAACTCCGCAAACAAGATGATACATAATCGTTCCAAGAAAATACAAGTCGCTTCGGTCATCCATTCGCGGTGCGCCGGATGCCTTTTCTAATGCGATATAATCAACGGACTGCTGATTTTTCAAAAAGAGGACTTCCTGTCCCTCCTTTTTCTGCGCAATCGAAGCCAAACCGAAGTCAACGAGTTTCGCCTGTCCGGTTGACGACAAAATAACGTTGCTCAACTTCAAATCCCGATGCGGCAATTTTTTCTGCCGCAGCGCATAGTCCAGCGCACTGCACGCATCGATACCGATTTGGACAACCGTTTTCGCATCAACCTGTTTGCGTATTTTGAGAAAATCCCGCAGTGTTTGTCCCTCGACAAACTCCATTGCCATATAATGCAGTCTGCCGCCGGAAGCGACATCGAAAACCGGCACGATGTTAGGATGCTGCAACTCGGAAACGAGTTTGCCTTCGTTGATAAAATGTCCGATGAAAGCCGGGTTATCGCTGAATCTTGCCCGCAAAACTTTAACGGCAACAACGGAGCCGCTGTCTTTGTGAGCGGCACGAAATACACGGGCGAATGTTCCGGCACCCGCCATATACAGTGCTTTGTACGGACCGAAGAAAAACCCGAAATCCTCGCCTCCGGCAAGCCGGTCAATTTGATAACTCGTCAGCCAGCCTTTACGCAATGCCAGTTGGAGCATCTGTTCGGCAGTCGGCTGATTCTTGTTCATTCCGTTCCAGATATTATTTATCTGCTCGCGGGTCAGAATACCCACCGCCAAAGTCCGCTGAACCATTTCGTCGTAAGAATAGCCGAGCATATTTGATGTGCCAACCTTTCTACTTATTATACCCTACGCCGAATTATTTTTCGGGAAAATTTTCGCCGATTTGCTGTTTTTTAAGAAAAACGGCTTGCGCAACGGCATTGCCCAGCGTTTCCGGCAGCGTTATAAACTCTGCCGTACCGCCGGTTAACATTACCGATTGCGTATTCTCATAACACATCTTTCCGTCCAGTGTCAACTCTCTGCCGTGCAGCGTTAAGACACCGTCTTTAACTGTTCCTAGTGCGGCAATCGGTGCCAAACAGCCGCCCTGCATTGTCCGTAAAAAAGCCCGCTCCGCCGATACCGCTGCAAATGTTTCCCGGTCGCAAAGCAATGCCGCAATTTTTGTAACAGAATCATCACCGCTTCGGGTTTCTAACCCTAATGCCCCTTGTCCGGCTGCCGGCAGAAACATCGGTTCTTCTAAAAAGGAGCGTATTCTGCCGGCAAAACCTAAACGTATCAAACCGGCTTCGGCGAGAATAACGGCATCGTAATCGCCGCTGTCCAACTTGCGGAGCCGGGTTTCAACGTTGCCGCGAATATCGTCAATGCGGAACCGGTCGGCAAATTGATGTAACAGTTGCGTTTTCCGCCGCAGACTTCCCGTCCCGATGCGGCTCCGTTCCGGCAGTGTATCAAGCGTCTCAAACCGATTGGATATGAACGCATCGCGGTACGTATCCCTTTTCGTTACGGCAGCGAGTTGCAAACCGGCAACGGGGTCGGTCGGCAAATCTTTGAGGCTATGAACGGCGAGGTCGATTTTACCGTCGAGTAATGCCCGCTGAATCTCTTTCGTAAAAACGCCTTGCGCTCCGATATTGGCGATAGATTGGTTTTGTTCGCTGTCGCCGCTTGTTTGAATGATGACCCGTTCCGTTTCGATGCCGTGTATGAGGAGTTGCGCCGCTGTCCAATCCGCCTGCCGGCGTGCCAGCGCACTTCCGCGTGTTCCCAATCGTATCTTTTGCATAATTCTAGTCAGCGGAAGCCGCCTTGATTTTCCGCAGAAACGGTTTCATCGTGTTGTATTTTTTAACGCCGATGCCTTTGACATTCTGGAGTTCGTGGGTATCGGTAAACGGTGTTCGCGTCTGGTAGCCGCTGATGGCTTCGGCAAGTTTCGGTCCGATACCCGGCAGTGTTTGCCATTCGGCAGATGTGGCGTTATTCGGGTCGATTTCGTAACGATAACTCTGTGCCGGCGGCATATCCTGTTTGTTCCAGACAGCGCAGCAAAGCGGCACGAGCAAAATCAGCGTGATACAAACAAGCGTGTCCTGTTCCCGCAGCCGAATAAATTCACCGTTGCCGTTCATTTTTTATCAAAACAATTCCGTGTCAGTTTTAATTATCAATAACGCTGTTATTTTTCCAGTTCCCGAATTTTGTTGCGTAAAACGGCAGCGCGTTCATAATCTTCGCAGCGCACCGATTCGTCCAGGTCCCGGCGTAATTTGATTAACAGTGTTTGCCGGTCAACGTCAGGAACAACCCGCTGCGGATGCTTGCCGATGTGCTGCCTGCTTCCGTGTATGTTCATCAGCAGCGCATCAATCTGTTTGTTAAAATAAATGTAATCGTTCGAACAGCCGAGTCTGCCCGTACTGCGGAAATCGTAAAAACTAATCCCGCAAACCGGACAAGTCTGCTGGTCTAACTCCTTCAACTCCGCAGCGGCTTTTTTCGCCGAGACTTGTTTTGGAATCCCTTCTGAAAGAGCCGCCGCCAAATTTCCTGCCGCTTGACCGTGCTGCGAAGACTCGTTAAGATACTCACGGGCGTGTGTTTCGCAAAAATGACGCTCCGCCGGTTCCGCTCCCGTCAGTTCCGTGATATGAAACGTCGCCGGATGATTGCATTTTTCGCACTTCATTTCTATAATTGTCCGTTGTCGTTAGTCCTTTGTCAATGCTTTTATGCACATCGCAATCATTATGGACGGTAATGGACGCTGGGCAAACCGGCAGGGACTTCCCCGGCACGAGGGACACCGAGCCGGTGCGGTTAAAGTCCGTGAGATTACCGAAGAATGTGCCAAACGCCGTCTGGAACAACTGACGCTGTATTGCTTGTCGAGCGAAAACTGGAAACGCCCGAAAACCGAACTCGACTTTCTGATGCAACTCTTGAAGGAATATATTGTCAGCGAACGTCCGACTATGATGCACCACAACGTCCGTCTTTCGGTCATCGGACAGCGCAGCGGTATTCCCGATGACGTTCTGGCGGAAATGGATAAAAGTGCGGCAATGACAGCAGACAATACGGGTATCCGCTTGTGTTTGGCAATCAACTACGGTTCACGGGGCGAAATAACCGAGGCGGTCAGAAAAATCGTCAGCGAAAAGATTCCTGCCGAAAAGATTGACGAAAAATGCGTATCGCAGCACTTGTACACCGCAACAATGCCCGACCCCGACTTGCTGATACGCACTGCCGGCGAAATGCGGTTGAGCAATTATCTGCTCTGGCAGTCAAGTTATAGCGAAATCTGGGTGACGGAAAAGTGCTGGCCCGAGTTCGGCGCGCCGCTTTTAGAGGAAGCACTCCAAGCATATTCCAAGCGGACACGCAAATACGGCGGCTTGTCCGATGCTGAACGGCAGGCGTTCAACCGATGATTTCTTTGACTTTGACGAGTGTATATTTTTGCCGGTGTCCGGTTTTTCTTTTGGAGTTTTTACGCCGGCGGAACTTGGCAATCGTCAATTTGGGACCTTTGACATCGGAAAGAACCTCGGTAACGATTTTGGCACCAGCAATAGTCGGCTGTCCGACTCTAATATCAGCATCGCTGCTGATAGCGAGAACATCGGACAGTTCAATAAGCGCACCAGGTACTGTTTCGCCGCGGTAATCAAGTTGAACCCGCTGCTCGACCTTCACTTTAAGTTGCCGGCTTCCGTCTTTTACGATTGCGTAATTCATAGTTATTTCAATTTACAAACCGGACGTATTGTACCCCAAAGCCCGCCGTTGTCAAGAGGCAAACTTGCGGTTCCCCGTTTCAGTTGACTTTATACACGGACGCTTTGAAAAGCCAAGGATAGCCGCCGCCGGCAGGGTTGGCGGACGGGGCTGGATTCTGCATTACGTACCGCCCCGTCTTTTGCAAGTCGCTCTGTAATTGACGCAGCACCTGCGGGTCCCGCACCATTCCCGATAACATTACCGTCCCTCTTATCCGCGGATTATTTGCCGGTCCCTGCGAAAAGGACATCTGTGAAACAACCAAGTCCGTCCCGTTCGGCATTATTTGCGATAAATCTTTCAGTACGTCAAGCCAAAGGACATTTTGCGACTCCCAAATCTGCGTCTGCCGCAGCACGTTCCAACCCGGCTGAATTGATTGCAATTCGCCGGCAACTTGCTGATGTTCCTTTTTGACTTCCGCTAACTTCGTTTCCAACCCCCGCACAATGCCTTGATTCCAGCGGTATATGCCGTAACCGACGATGCCGATACACAGTACCGCCAATAATGCCGGACGCAGATAATTCGGCGGCTTCGGTGCTTCCTTCGGGTGAAGAAAATCAATGCCCTGTTTGTTATGCAGTGCTAAAAGCGAACCAATCAGCGGAGCATATTGACCGGCAGATTCTCCCGCCGGCTCCGCTGCATCTGCCGGCATTGCCGCAGCAGAAACTTTTTGTAACGAAAACGGATGGAGAACCTGAATATCCAATTCCAAATCCGTCAAACCGCTTACAAGTGTTTCATCGAAAAGAATAAGCCGCTGCGGAGTTATATCAATGCCGTCAAAGCCGACCGTTACCGTACGCTGAATTTCGTCAATGAGACTTTGCCGCTGATTTTCCTGCGGCAAACGGAATGAACGTATTGAGCGAATCCGTTTGTTGACGGCGAGAATCAAATCGGCATCACAACCGGCGGTGCTGACAATTAACGCGGCGGTTTTGCCCTCTGTGTCATCGCTGCCGAGCCAAAGACGCTCTTCGGCAAATGCCGTCTCCGCCGCATCCACGGCACGGAAACCGATACGCTGCGGCGGCAGATGAATACTGCGGAACGCTTTTGTCAGCCGCTGCCGATGTGTCAGCGGATATGTTATCGCCAGCAGTTGGTAACCGTCTGTCTGATGGTCAAGAACAATAAAGTCCAGCGGGTCAAAATCGGCAAAATGCGGCAATTCCCGAAGTACCTGATTTTTCAGCAGCAGGGGAATTTCGTTTTCGCTGCAATTCGGAAGATGTTGATAAAGCCAATCGGTTTGACTGCGTCCGAGAAGCAAAACAACCGGTATCTTTCCGAGATTCCGGTCTTTACAGACTTTCCGCAGCGTTGCCGTCAGACAGGCAACTTCGTTGTCCTCTTCGGTGCGTTCGAGCGGAACAGTGCCGTAATGCAGTACGGAAACCGAATCCTTCTGCACGGCGGCGGCAACGAAGCGGCATTCGGAATCATCCCAATCGGCAGCGAGATAGTGCGGCATTTTGTTCACTCCCCGGCGGCATAAAGCCGGGCGATTTCGTGCGGGGTCAGTTGCCGCCATTCGCCGGGCATCAGTCTGCCGACCTTGACCGGTCCGACGGCAATACGAACCAGCATCATTACTTTGTGTCCGATACGGGCAAGCAAACGGCGGACTTCCCGGTTCATTCCCTCGGCAAGCGTGATGTCTAATATCGTACTCTGCTTGTGCTGCCGCTTGATTGTGATATGTTCCGCTTTCGCAAAACCTTCTGCCAAATAGACTCCCTGACGCAGTTGTTTTGCATCTTCCGCTTTGAATTCACCGGCAACCTGCACCCGATAAACTTTCGGTACGCCGTATTTCGGATGCGTCAAACGTTCGGACAAGGTTCCGTCGTTGGTCAGCAAAATCAAGCCTTCGCTTTCTTTGTCGAGCCTGCCGATAAGAAAGAGTCTGCCGAAAGATTCCGGTATCAGGTCAATCGTTTTTGCTCTGCCCTGCTGGTCATTATTGGTACACAAATACCCCTTGGGCTTGAATAAGGCGAGATAGACGGGCTTTGCCGCCTTGCTCAATTTCTGCCCGATTTTTTGTCCGTCAACGGTAATACGGCAATCAAGCGGATTCACTTTTGAACCGAGTTTGGCAACCGTTCCATCAACTTCGACGCGCCCCTGTTCGATAAGTTCTTCGCAGAGCCGCCGGCTTCCAAAGCCGGCAGCCGCAAGGACTTTCTGCAATCGGGTATCCGACTCAAACAATCGGGCTTTTTTCATCGCTAACGTTTTTTTAATGAATAATTAAAAATGAATAATGAATAGTTGATAGAAAACGGACACGGTACTCTATGTATTCATTATTCATTATTCATTCTTAATTTTTTAACTACGGTCTAATCGCATCGACTTTCTTTTCGGCGGCTTTGAGGAAGTCGCAGAATTGGGGCAGTCCCTCGGTAAATTCTGTTTTGAGAAAAACATCGACGGCTTCTTTTGCCATCCATTCGCCCCAAATCATTCCGCCGAGACAGAGGGCGTTGGCGTTATTGATAGTCCGGGACATTCTTGCGGCAAAGACGGATTCGACAACGGCAGCGACAACGCCGGGAAAGCGGTTAGCGACGATGGCGGCTCCCATACCGGTACCGCAGAACAGAACGGCGCGTTCGGCTTTCTTTTCCTGCAACCGTTTGGCGGCAATGGGGATGCAGTCATAATAGGCGGAGTCTTTTCCGGCGAGCGAACCGACATCTTCGACGGTATGCCCTTTTTCTTTGAGGTGAGCAACGATAGCGTCTTTGAGAACAACAGCGAACGGGTCTGCGGCGACAACGATATTCATTTTTTTTACGGGGTTAGGGTTATTGGAAGTTTCAGCGGCAAATGCAGAACTGCCGCTGATAGGCGGTGCAGTTCCAGCCATTACGGCTCCGAGAGCAGCCGCTCCGATAAAGTCACGTCGGTTCATAATGGTGCAATCGATAGGGAAAAGGTGGACATCGTCCATTGTACCTGCCGGAAAATGAATTGCAAGTAATTTGAAAGCGCAAGTAATTTTACTTGCGATTTTGCTTGACGCGAATGTTCAGAGTTGCTGTCGCAAGACAGCGAAAGTTTTCGTATTTTTCGTATTTTTCGTGTCTTTCGTGGTTAAAAACAGCCAACCGGCACGCTCCGGCACGCCAAAAAAGCCCCACCCCAGAAAAAAAATAAAAATTTTTTACGCTTAAAATAAAGGGCTTACAGCAACTTGTAGTAGGTATCTGGTGCGAGAAGACTTGACGGCGTAAAAAAAAATATAGGATATTGGGGACAATTTGCATTTTGCAAAAAATGTTGGGCAACTCTCAATGTTCAGAGTCGCGAACGCAACCAGATAACAACGTTCAGAGCCGCTGTCGCAAGACAGCGAAGTAGTCCGCCATCGCAAGATGGCGGCTCTGAAATCGGTTCTAACATTGAACCAACCATTAAGCAATTTTACCCTTTCCCCCCTACAAAGATGAAATCCTTCAGCAGAAAGAACTCGCTCCGCAGCCGCTCGCTCCAAATCGAAACTCTTGAAAATCGCGAACTCCTCTCCGTATCCCCGGCAGATTTTGACGCTATCAAAGCCGAAAATGCCGACCTGAACCTCGGCAATGAGGTTGACTACAACATCATCGAAATCACGGCTGCCGACTTGTCGGAAACGCGTTTGAACAACGCCATCCGCGCTGCCGGTGTGACGACAGCGAACGATTTAATCGTCCTCCGTACCACCGCTGAACAGCATACTATCAAACTGTCCGGGACGGAAATTGCGATTGATATTGTTTCCGGTTACGGCAGAGTTACGATTGTTGGTTTCGGGACGGATAAGTTAACGCTGGATGCCGACAACAAATCCCGCGTCCTGAATATCACCAGCAGCACGGCTACTGCGCTGGCAAATCTGAACATCACAGGAGGAAAAGCCGTCGGCGGCGGGGGAATCTATAGCTCCTCCTCCCTGACCATCACGAACTCAACGATTAGCGGTAATACTGCCACCGGCTATGTCACCAGCGACGGCGATACCCTCACCGGCTACGGCGGGGGAATTTATTGCTACGCTGGCGGGACTATCACGAACTCAACGGTTAGCGGCAATACGGCAAAGCGAAACGGCGGAGGAATTTATTACAACTCCACCGGCGGAACTATCACGGGCAAAACGGTTATTAGCGGCAATCAAGCGGAACTCAACGGCGGGGGAATTTATTACTCCTCCACCGGCGGAACTATCACGGGCGCAACGGTTAGCGGCAATACAGCAAAGCAAAACGGCGGAGGAATGTGGGGTAACGGGACAGTTACGCACTCAACGGTTAGCAACAATACGGCAACGGGCAATGGTGCTGGAATTTACTGCAGGGGCGACAGCTCCATCAAGAACAGTGCCGTAACGGACAATATCGGTGAAGGTATCTACGTCGCAAGCGGTACTGCTACTATCACGAAT
>JAITQJ010000399.1 GCA_031288955.1 Planctomycetaceae bacterium
CCAAAGTAACTCTCATCAAGTTCAAACTCACCGAGTTCTTGCTGATGTTCTTTCAATGTCTGCTCAAATATCCGCTCACGAATCTCCTTGTAATAGGAATTGATGGTGGTGCGGCTAACACCAACCAACCCCGATGCTGACACCGCCGTAACCTCTTCACAAAAGCACTTTAATATCTGCACCGCTTTTTTATCGCTTAACTGGTGATAACACATACACTTATAGTATATCTATACACGAGATACTTGTCTAGAGCCAACAAAAATATCAAATGGCTGTTTTTCATCAATCCGCCGTATGCAGAGGCGGGAACGGCGATCGGCAGAGAATACAAAACCGGCGTGAAGTTAAGCAACATTGCTGACGAAATGAAAGCGAAAAAGATGGGGAGAAGTGCCAACGAATTAAAAATGCAGTTTCTCTACAAAATAGAACGTGATTTCGGCAAGCGGGGTTATTATCTGGGATTGTTTTCTACTCCAAAATGGATTACAAAACCTTCACAGGAAGAATTCCGTAAGATATGGAAACCGAAATTTGACGGCGGTTTTATGCTTAATGCAATCGAACATTTTATCCAACAGACCAATGAAAAATACGAACTCAAAGCACACGGACATTTTCCGATTTTGTTTTCATTGTTAGACCGCCGTGAAAAAATGAAAACGTGGAATCAAGATTGGACTTACGGGCTTATTGATAATCACGCAAAAGCGGCAGGAGCAAAAACGTTCCTTGTTTTTGACGAAAAACGTTTGGCTTTCATCAAGTATTTCTTTCCTAATATCCGTACAGATACTATCAAGCCGCTGCCTCGGATGAGCAGTGCCGTGATTCCGTGCAATGGTAAAAATATCGAAGGAAAGGCGGCAGCGGATTGTTTGGGAGCAATGAAGTTAAAAGGCATTGATTTTCTCAATCAACAATATGCTTTTTTGTTGTCCGCTTTACCTTCAAGCAGCGGGGTTGTTATCAATCCAACAAACTACAACAGCATATTAACCGGTTTTGCTTTGTACAAGTCGGTTAAGTATGATTGGCGGAATCACGAGGATATATTCTACGCACCATACCGTGATTTGACGGACAAAGAAAAGGCGGATTGCTTGCTCTATGCTTTGCTTGAAAATAAAAACAACACCGCAACGGCGCGGGTGGACGGCAATATGCTTTATAACTGGTTTAATCCGTTCGATAAAGCGAAGTTTAACTTTGCCAAGTGCAGTAAAACCGGCAAAAAAGCGTTTGCGGAATTGACGGATTATTGCGAAAACAGAGTGCAATGGCGTAAACTTGAAACACCGTACGGATATGGTGAATGGCTGGGGTTGTACCAATACCGGACGGATTACGAACAAGTCAACAGGACGTACAAAAAGAAGTTCGGCAGGAATTATCCGAACAAAGATTTGTACGGCATTGTCTATCCCGATTCGTTTCAGAAAGCAGTTGAAGCATTGCGGCAGCAGGTTGAAGCATTGGCAATCGACCTTTGTTTATCGGCAGGGAAAACCATAACACGGACACAGAATAGTTTTATCGGCAAAGAAAAACCGCTGCTGGAAAAATAAAGCGGCGGCGTGCATACGGATTGACAACGTGCCATAGACAGTTGACAATAGACGTTTACCTTGTCCATTGCTGACTATGCCCTTTGATTCTGATGCCGTCCGTAAGGCAGTGCTGAAAATTGTTGCCGATGCCGATTACAGACCGCAGAAACCGAAAAAGTTTCTCGAATCTCTCGGTCTGTCTTCTGACGATGCCCGACCGTTTCGGCTCCTCGTCCGCCAAATGGTCGCCGCCGGAGCAATAGAATACGGAAAAAATCATTTCATATTTGGAAAACACATTAACGAAACTCCCAAAGCGGACTCCCGTAAAAAATCCCATACACAAAAAAAGCCGGAAACGTTAAACACAGCCAATCTGATTACCGGCAGATTTCAACGCCGTCCGTCCGGCATCGGCTTTGTCCGTCCCCGTGATGCTGGTGATAACGCCGTTCCCGAAGGCGATATTTTTATTCCGGCACACTGGACGCAAGATGCTGCCTCCGGCGATACTGTCGCCGTTGCGGTGTCTCCGTCAGGCTCAAAAAGTACAGAACGCCGTCCCAAAGACAATTACGGACGTTCGACCAAAGGCAGACGAAACCAAAGTGCCGATTACGCAGACCGGGGACCGCGGGGACGGGTTGTTGAAATCATTGAGCGGGCTTCCAATCGGTTTGTCGGAACATACAACGTTCAGGACGGTTGGGGATACATCCAAATTGACGGCAGCATTTTCAAACGAATGATACCGGTCGGCGATGCTTCCGCTTCTCAAGCCCGGCAAAGCGACAAGGTTGTTGTCGAGATGGTCAAGTATCCGACACCGTACAACGACGGCGAAGCGGTCATCGTTGAAGTTCTCGGTCAGCACGGCATACCGGGTTTGGACACGTTGCTTGTGATACGGCAGTTTGATTTGCCGGAACAATTTGCCGAATCTGTCCTTGCTGCTGCACGAAAAGAAGTCGAAAAGTTTATCGAGTTAGACGGGAAAAGTCTCTTGGACGGAAAACGTCAGAACTTGACGGACGAAACAATCATTACCATTGACCCGGCGGACGCAAAAGACTTTGACGATGCCGTATCACTTGAAAAGTTAGACAACGGACATTGGCAACTCGGCGTTCACATTGCCGATGTAGCGTATTTTGTTACAAAAAATTCACCGATAGACAAAGAAGCCGTCGCCAGAGCAACAAGTGTCTATCTGCCTGACCGTGTTATTCCGATGCTGCCGGAAGTTTTGTCGAACGCCTTGGCTTCATTGCAGCCTGATAAAGTCCGCTTTGCGAAGTCCGTCTTTATGGAGTTCACTGCGGAAGGAACGCGGGTTCATACGGAAATTTGCCGTTCGGCAATCAAAAGCAAACAACGTTTCAACTATACCGAAGTGCAGGATTTTCTCGAACATCCGGCGAAATACCGCCTGAAATGGAAGCCGGAAGTTCGGCAACTGTTGACAAATCTTTTTGAGTTGATGAAGACGCTGCGGAAACGGCGTTTGGAGCGGGGTTCGCTGGAAATGGATATTCCCGAAGCGAAAATTGATTTAGATGATGACGGTGCCGTTGCCGGTGCGCACGTGTATCCCTATTATGATTCTAACCGGATTGTCGAAGAATGTATGCTGTCGGCAAACGAAGCGGTTGCGGAGTATCTGCAAGAACATAGTATTCCGTTTTTACGGCGTATTCATTCGGGTCCTGCGGTACGGAAGTTGCGGACTTTTACGGACTTTATCCGGTCGTTAGAGATTGCGGACATTGATGCAGATGACATTATTCAGGACAGGTCGATTTTGCAGCGGCTTTTGGCGGCGGTGAGAGGCACTGACCAAGAGTATGCGGTGAATTTTTCGCTGCTTCGGTCGATGCAGAAGGCGGTCTATTCGCCGGAAACAGAGGGACATTATGCGCTGGCTTCATCGTGTTATTGTCATTTTACGTCACCGATTCGGCGTTATCCTGATTTGACTGTCCACCGTTTGCTTGACAGCATTATTGACGGCAAGACGGTAAA
Organism: Planctomycetaceae bacterium; assembly: GCA_031288955.1. GTDB lineage: Bacteria > Planctomycetota > Planctomycetia > Pirellulales > Thermoguttaceae > WRKP01. Next base: position 3,576 of record JAITQJ010000399.1, read on the forward strand.
ACAGGATATGCGGGAGTTGGTATTGCTTGGTGAACATTGCAGCGACAAGGAGCAGCGTGCGGCAGAGGCGGAGCGGGAATTGGTGAAGTTGAAGTTAATCGACTATATGAGTAAGCACATCGGCGAACAGATAGAGGCAGTTATAACGACAGTGGAGCAATTCGGTTTATTTGTGATGGGAACGGAGGTGCCGGCAGAGGGGTTGATTCGTATTGAGGGCTTGAATGATGATTATTACCGTTTTGAGCGTCAGGCGAAGATAATGCTGGGACAGAAGTGCGGCAATGTTTTGCGTATCGGCGACCGGCTTCTGGTTGAATGTGTCCGTGCCGATGCCGATGCAAGACAGATAGACTTCCGAATGGTGAGGCGGCTTGAATCGCAGCGTCCAAGCATAAAAATTAAGAGTACAAAGAGCCGCCGAACGAAGAAAAAATAGTGCCGCCGCTGCCGAATTAACTTCTCGTCAACTCCGCCGTGATAGTTAATACGGTAATGATTTTGCAATAGTGTTCAATTTCGGCACAGGATAATTTGCGGTTCTTGCGGACTTTCAAAAACTTTTCTGCCGGAAAAGACGAACCGATACCGCATCGCCAAGCCGATTCCGGGACATCCGCGAAATACTGCGATTCATTTATCCAAACCCGGTCATCGGAAAAACGAACTCGGCGGACGATATTATTGCCGCTTACCGGAAACCGGACGGCACTCTTCGGAACGTTTTCAAACAGATGCAGTTTCCGCAGCCGGCAGCCTTGTTTGACACGCTGCCGATATTGAGCGGCACTTTCAGGATACGGTATGCGGGGAAAATCAATTTTCAAAAACGGCTGATAACGCAGCCGGTACGGCGGCGAATGTAATACCGCATAAATGTAATCAAAAAGTTCCAGCGGCTTAATTTTACTGCCGGTTTTGTCTTCAATGACACGGACGATTTGCCGGTTAAAGTTGGCATACCGTTTGTTATTTTTGTAACAATAAAGCGGAAACACCGTTGTTGAATCGCCGAACAAACCGATGTCGGTTAATCTGTTCACCGCAAGAACGTGCCGGAAATCCGTTGATTTCTGCTGTCTGCTCAAACACAGGGCGGTATTGCGGCGGTGCAGTAAATGCTGCATTACAGCAAATCGGTGCCGTTCGACGCGTTCCAAATTGTAACAGATATTGCGGTCATCGAAAACACGGTAACTATACGTTTCGTTTTTTTCATCAAACGCTTCAAAGGCGACTAATTCGCTGTCGTGATGTGTTTTCACGCCGCTGCTTTTAACGGGAAACAATTCGCTGACGGCGAAACCGGCATCGTATTCTTTTTGTAACGAAAAATCTTTAGGAACGAAAAAATAATACGGTTTATGCAGCAATAACGGCTGCCAGTCGATTTCGCTGAAAGCCGCTTGTGCAAGATAGGATAACTTTGTCTGCCGGGTGCCGTATAAATCGGCGTAAAACACAGTGCCGGAGGAATTGTTTATTTCCGGTTCCGGCTGACCGCTTTTGATGAAGAAATTGATAGAAACGCCTTGCTGAATGTCGAATATATTTTCGTCGCTGCTGCCGTCCGGTGCGGTTTCATTTCGCCTGCTGTTTCCGTGCAGATTCAAAATATAAATGCGGTCAAAAGTCTGTGTTAATACACGCCGCATTTGCCGATGAATGATGCCGTCGAGAAAGCCGTTGTTCGTGATGTACGTCAAAATGCCGATGCCCTGCTGCTCAATGATATGCTGTCCGAAGCGGATAAATTTTATGTAATCATCGGAGAGCGGCTGGATATTGCGTTCACTCAAACCGGCTTTATAATCGGCAAGTTTTTTTTCAATCCAAGGCGACTTATTGCAACTGCTGATGTTATAAGGCGGATTGCCGATAACGGTCAAAACGTTACCTTTTCCGGCGAAGAATTGCTGTTGAATCCCGCCGACGGCACGGACAGTAAAGTCAACGGCTTGCTGCGGCGTAAACCAAACGCCCCGCTGTTTCCGTAAGACCGGATTGTTTTGGGCTAATAAATGTTCGGCAGACATCGGTACATTATTGCCGGAATTAAACTCCGCCGTCTTGCGGACTGTATTCAATGCGGACGTGTGCAGCATACGGCTGTACATCATAACGGACGGCACGTTCAACAATGTTGCGGCAAAAATAATCGCTGCGTACCGTATGCACCGCCCCGCGGCGGTCTTTCA
>JAITQJ010000400.1 GCA_031288955.1 Planctomycetaceae bacterium
ATATTTTATCTTGATATTTTTCAGTTAAACGCAAGAACTCCCCGTTTTGTTCTCCCACCCAATACGTTTGGAAACGATTTCACCACACTTGACGAAGCAACTTTTCGCAAACACTTCAATAAAGAGAAACTCTTTATTAAACTATCCTATGAACCAATCAATAAGATGCGTTCAGATGAAATTATTTATTGGTTCTGGGATTCGAGTACCCCCTATTCGTTCGACAACCGAGATAAAAAGGCGTTCATTGAACAATATAATACTCGCAAAAAACAGATTGATGTGCAGATTGATGCTTTTTCACATCATCGTACGCCTAAAAACGTAACAGCAGTCCGCAACCAATATCCAAAAGATTATGTTACCCTGCGTAGTGCTTGGATTGAACGTGTTTTGATGGACCCGATTACATACATCAAATTCAAAACTCGATTCTTCCGAAAGTTTTGTAAAGACAATACGCTTAATTTCTTGGGTATTAACGCACTGCTTTTATCGCCGATGTTGATCGGTATTGTTGTCTGCTGGACATTGTCTAAAAAAATGACTCGTCCTGAAATTTTCCCCTGCCTAATGCTGACGTGGTCGGCAATATTCTATATTTTGCCACTATGGGCATTTTTGCCGGATGACCGCTGTATCCGTTACCTTTACTGGTTCTTTGCCGCATCGTTCATTGCGATAGTTTATTTCTGTTCGCAATCGAAATTGTTCAACGAACTCGTTCAGACAATTCAGCGGTATTTGGAAGAAAAAGTTAACGAAGGAAAAATAAACAAGGAAAAATAATTTTCCATTTTCAATTATCCATTCTCAATTATGTCTCACCAACGCCGTATTGCCGTTTTGCTGCCTTGTTATAACGAGGCGGCAAGCATCGCCAAAGTTGTCGCCGCCTTCAAAGCGGTACTGCCGACCGCCGTCGTCTATGTCTATGACAACAACTCGAAAGACAACACCGCTCAACTCGCCCAAGAAGCCGGTGCCGTCGTCTGTCTTGAAACCAATCAGGGCAAAGGCAACGTCGTCCGCCGTATGTTCAGCGACATTGAAGCCGACATCTATATTATGGCAGACGGCGACGAAACGTATGACCCTGCCGCTGCGCCCGATTTAATTCACCGGCTCATCGAGGAAAATCTCGATATGGTCGTCGGCAGCCGGGCTGAAACCGATACAAAGGCGTATCGTGCCGGTCATCGTTTCGGCAACAAAATGTTAACCGGCTTGGTCAAATACCTTTTCGGTTACGGTTTTGAGGACATTCTTTCCGGTTACCGGATTATGTCGCGCCGTTTTGTCAAATCGTTTCCGATTCACTCCGGCGGTTTTGAAATTGAGACGGAAATGTCGGTACACGCATTGCAACTTCGTCTTCCTGTTGCGGAAGTCCCTACGAAATACGGGGCGAGACCGGAGGAATCGCCGAGCAAGTTGCGGACATACCGCGACGGTTTTCGGATTTTGTTCACGATTTTAGGTTTGATGTCAACGGAACGTCCGCGGCTGCTTTTCGGGGCGGCAGCGTTGCTTTTGACATTGTTGGCGGCGGTTCTGTCGATACCGATTTTGTGGACTTATTTTTTGACGGGCTTGGTTCCCCGTTTTCCGACAGCGATTTTCTGTACGGGCTTGGTATTGCTGGCAGTGCAGTTAGCGGCGTTCGGCTGGCTGATTCATTCGATACGGCGCGGTCGGGTCGAAATGAAGCGGCTCGCCTATCTGGCACAAAAGGGACATCCCCGCAAGAAGTGGAGCAAGAGCGAACCGCCCGCCGCCTCTTGACAAAAAAATGCCGTTTTATGATAGTTCAGTTTTATGATATTTCAGCAGAGGTATAGATGGTCTAAAGGTTGACAAAAACGGCGTTGTAACCGATAATCAACATTCTTACTTGCTGTGTCTGCGTGGTGAAACAAGGGGTTATAAGAGGTTGTGCCGTAAATGATTGCTTATTTTGATTGTTCGTCGGGGATTTCCGGCGATATGATTCTCGGTGCCTTAATCGACCTCGGCGTGTCCGTTGAGTATCTGAACGAACAGATTCAGTCAATGCTGCCGGAAGTGTCCGTCGCTGCTGAAACGGTACAGCGGAAAAATATGCGGGCAATACACGCCGATGTCCGTTGTCCGCACGAACATAAACATCGGCATCTTGCCGATATTCTGGCACTGATTGCACAATCAAAACTTTCCGAAGCGGACAAAAAAGCCGCGTCGGGTATTTTTCAGTTACTTGCCGAAGCCGAAGCGAAAGTCCACGCCGTAAGAGTTGACGAAGTACATTTTCACGAAGTCGGAGCGGCTGACTCGATTGCCGATATTACCGGCTGCGTCGTTGGTCTTGCCCAACTCGGCATTACCGAAGTCTATGCTTCGCCGGTACCGACGGGAACGGGCAGCGTTGACATTGCGCACGGCAGCGTTTCGATACCGGCACCGGCAGCGGCGGAATTGTTACGCGGAGTTCCGATTGCTGCTTCCAGTGTGCCGTTTGAATTGACAACCCCGACGGGGGCTGCCGTCCTGAAATACTTTGTCAAACAGTTTTCACCGATGCCGGCAATGATGATACAGGCAAACGGTATCGGCGCAGGAAGCCGCGATTTACCGCAGCAGGCAAACGTGTTTCGCATCATCACCGGAACTGCATTCGACGGACATTTCGGCAGTGACCATCAATACGACGATTTAATCAGTCCGGCACCGGCAGGGCATCCGCTCATCAAGGAGACCGTTTGGATTGTTGAAACGAATATCGATAATATGAGCGGTGAATTGATTGGGCATTGTTTTGAACGGCTTTGGAATCTCGACGTGCTTGATGTTTGGACAACGCCGGTTCAGATGAAAAAGCATCGTCCGGGCGTAATGATTTCGGTAATGTGCCGGAAAGAGCAGATAGAGACGGTTGAAATGATGCTGCTGACCGAAACAGCAACGTTGGGTGTGCGGCATTATCAGACGGAACGGACGGTGTTGTTTCGGGATACGGGCAAGCAAAAAACGTTGTTCGGCGAAATGGAGGTGAAGCGGGCGGTACTGCCGGACGGCACGGAAAAGATTGTGCCGGAGTTTGAGTCGATAAAGCGGATTGCCGACGAACTCGGTATTTCCGTGCGGGAAGTCATTCAGCGTCTCGGCACAAGCGGTCAGGCTGCGTCGTTTTCGTTTTGATACAAAAAAACGGCTTTGCACTTTGCAAGCGTATGCGTCTGCCCCGTTTTCTGCTACAATGGACTCCGCCCCGTTTCCTAAATAGCAATGAAGTATTTTTCTCCCGAAGCCGAAACACTTTCACAGGATGCCGTCAAGGCATTGCAGAATCAACGTCTTCAAGCAATAGTCCAATATGTTCTCAAACATAATGACTATTACCGAAAAAAATATGCCGATGCCGGTTTAAGCGATGCCGGAAGCGTCAGGAGTCTCGACCAGTTGCCGCTCCTGCCGACCATCTCAAAAGAAGATTTCCGCAAAACATATCCCTTCGGAATGTGCTGTGTGCCACAAAGTGAACTGCGGGAAATGCACCAGTCCAGCGGCTCCACCGGAACGCCCGTTGTTATGCTCTACACCGCCGAAGATTTAGAACAATGGGCGGAATGTATGGCTCGCTGTTATGTAATGGCAGGGGCAGAACCCGGCGATGCGATTCAAATCACGCCCTCGTTCGGTCTTTTTAACGGCGGCTTTGGTATGTATCACGGTGCGAGGAAAGCCGGACTGTTTATCGTTCCAACGGGCAGCGGCAATACCGAACGGCAAGTCCGCATCGCCAAGGATTTTAATACCCGCATTTTTACCGGTGTCGTTTCTTATGCCGTCCGCGTTCTCGAAGTAATGCGGGAAATGAAAGTTACCTTGCCGCCGCTCAAAATCGGGGTCTTCGGTGCTGAAAGTTTTTCGGAAGGAATGAGGCAGCGTATCGAATCGGAACTCGGTATCACGGCTTTTGACATTTACGGAATGACGGAAACGGGCGGTGTCGGAACGCTGGGACAGGATTGTCCGCTGCGCTGCGGTTTACACGTTTGGGAAGACCATTATATTGTCGAAGTGCTTGACCCGGCGACAGGCAAAGTGCTGCCGGACGGAGAAACCGGCGAAGTAACGATAACGTCGTTAACCCGAAAAGCACTGCCGGTGATTCGTTTCCGTACGGGCGATTTGTCAAAAATTGTTTCCCGCGAAAAATGTGCCTGCGGACGGACACATCTGCGCATTGCTCCGATAACGGGACGTACCGACGATATGCTGATAATTAAAGGGGTGAATTTTTTCCCGAAACAGGTTGAGAATGCGCTGCTGGAAATCCCCGGAGTATTGACGCAGTACCAGATTATCATCGAAGAGGTTCACGGCGTGAAGGACATTCGTATCAATGTGGAGGCAGAAGAAGGCGTAAGCGGCTATATGGTTGAAAAACACTTGAAGGAGCGTTTAGGTTTCTCGCCGAAGGGCGACGTATTCAGACCGGGAACCCTGCCGAGACAAGAGGGCAAGGCACAAAGAGTGTTTTATAAAAATTGATAATGGAAAATTGAAAATTATGAAACGCTTTCAAGGCGTTACAGTTAGCCGTTATGCTTTCTGTTTTATTTCGCAATTCCCCATTATCAATTTCAATTCACTAGAAGTGATACCGAAGCGACGTAGCGAATATGTCAATATCGCTGTGGTCGCGTCCTGCGTCGGTCCGCTGAATGCTCGGTACAACGTGGATGTAGTCAAACATTACCCGCACCTGCGGACTCCAGTACCAGTTCAAGCCGAGCGTCAAATCGTTCACGCTGCCGGAGCCGAGAGTAGGGTCGGTGTACGCTTGGTACAACTTATGGGTGTCCGTATATGACCATTTAGCGGCAACTTCCCAGCCGCCGAGCCATTGAGCAAAATTGCGGTCATTGACTTTCCGCAAGTCGAGGTTGTGATTCAAATTCACCCCTCCCCAAGTTGCAGACGAGGGACTAAACTTGCGGAAATCCCCTGTCAGGAAGTAGCGGACTTCCGCATACGTTCCCCAAACAGTCGGGTCGCTCTTGGCAATGTTATTGAACGACCTGGCGTATGTTTCCGACTGTAACGTCAGCGGACCATTCTGCCGCGCAAATTCGAGACCAACCTGCGTGTAACTGTTCGTTACTCCGATAGAGTAATTGCCAACGTAGCCTATGTTGTCCAGTGTTGCAAACCGATCACGGAATGTTGGGGCAACGTGTGCCGCTCCCGTCGTCTTTTCGGTATCGAAATAACTGTAATTGGCACCAAGGAGCAGGAACTTTTTACCGTCATACTTGCCGTCTTTTCCTTTGGAAATGTACGGCAAATAGGTCAGACGAAAGTTTGTAATCGTTCCCCAATCACCGTTCGTATCCCACAGGTTTTGTTGGACAACGTTTCTGTTCTCGAATAAACCGGCGAAAAACCGGAAACGTTCTTGCGCCCAAAGATGCTGCGTACTGACACCGAAACGGCGACCGGTCGCAAAATCACGTCCTTCAAATTCAAAGAACGTTGTATTCGTTCCTCCTGTCAGATTAGACAATCCGTCTTCGACGCGGTAATGTCCTATCTTGACATATTCAAGGAGCGGCACGTTCTTGACACCGAGCCAAACGTCCCGAACCTGTATGTCCCCTTTGGTTGCTGAGTAGATGGTATTACTATGCTGACCGGCAAGGAACAAATCGACTTTGTAGTCAAGAATATCAAAGCCCTCTCCCTTCACTCCGATACGAAGGTCTTTGAGACCGTTGTAATCTTTGTTGCCCGTATAGCCGCTTTGCGATGTCGGGTCGCCGCTGAGATGATAACTGTCAAAATAGACCCGACCATCAATCACCCGCGTGAATCCTTTTTTGGAGTCGGGCTTGTCCTGCTTCTTTTTGAGAGCATCTTCCAAAGCACTGAGCCGGGCATCGTAACCGGCGGCATCAGCAGCATAATACGAAGCGGGTTCCTGATGTACTGCTTGCGGGGCAGGCGGAATGGCTGCTGCCTGTCCGTTAAAATAGTCTTGTCCTCTTGCTTCTGCGGCAGCGACGCAAAGTGCCAGTCCGGCTGCGGTACTGGCGAGCCGGCGTGTGAGCCGGCGTGTGATTTTGTGAAAACTCATTTCTTCCTCCTTTACGGAATTAAAGTGTTTCGTCCATCGGCATTTTCTGAAAGCGCGAAATCCTGATGGGACGGCACGATGGGAGAAACCGTCTCGCATCGCTATTCATTAACCTCTTTTTCGGTATGTTATGCGGGGAATCTAAAGTTCTTAAAATAGATAGGTTAAATTTTTGTTAAGAAAAGCGGTCTTTAGTTGTGGTTGTAGCGATTAGGCAAAATAAAAGGTTAAAATTGCTCTTGACAATTTTTGCCGAATGGCTAAAATAACGCTCGTTGTTAGCCCTGGTAGCTCAGTTGGTTAGAGCGGCGGACTGTTAATCCGTAGGTCGAAGGTTCGAGTCCTTCCCGGGGCGGTGTGCGGAAAAATTAGAGCCGGTCTTTAAGATGTTCTGCAACGTGCTGTAAATCTTTATCGCCGCGACCGGAAAGACAAACAAGAAGCCGGCTGAATTTGCCCGCTTCTTTGAACGCCTGTGCCAATGCGTGCGAACTTTCCAACGCAGGAATAATACCCTCCCGACGGCATAATGTACCAAAAGCCTCTAACGCTTCCGTGTCCGTTATCGTTTCGTAACGCACTCGTCCTGATTGATGAAGCAAAGCGTGTTCCGGTCCAATACCGGGATAATCCAGCCCCGCCGAAATCGAATACGCTTCGTGAACCTGACCGTATTTATCTTGCAGCAGCATCGATTTTGCCCCGTGCAGAACACCGGGCGCGCCGCAGTTCAAAGACGCTGCGTGTTCACCTGTTGACAATCCTCTGCCCGCCGCTTCGACTCCAATGAGAGCAACATCGTCATCAAGAAACGGATAAAAAATTCCCATCGCATTGCTGCCGCCGCCGACCGCCGCAACGATTGCGTCCGGCAAAGTTCCCGCCGCTTCAAGCATTTGCCGACGGGCTTCTTGTCCGATAATTTTTTGAAACTCCCGAACCATCCACGGATACGGATGCGGACCGGCAACCGTTCCGACAACATAAAACGTATCATCGACAACACCGCTCCAATAACGCAACGCTTCGTTCATTGCATCTTTAAGCGTTCCCGTACCGGACTCAACCGGAACGACTTCTGTTCCGAGAAGTTCCATTCGGAGAACGTTCGGTTTCTGCCGCCGAATGTCTTCCACGCCCATAAAAACCCGACATTCAAAGCCGAACAAAGCGGCAACGGTTGCAGTGGCAACGCCGTGCTGTCCCGCACCGGTTTCAGCAATCAGCCGCCGTTTTCCCGTCCGTTTGGCAAGCAGCCCTTGACCAATCGTGTTGTTGATTTTATGTGCGCCGGTATGTGTTAAATCTTCCCGTTTGAGATATATTTCTGTCTTGCCGAACGGTTCGCTCAACCGCCGGGCAAAATAGCAAGGCGTTTCACGACCAACGTATTGCCGCAGAAGATATTGGTATTCGCCCCAAAACGCCGCATCAGCAAACGCTGCCGCTGTGTCTTTTTGCAGTGTCTTAAGCGGCGAAACAAGAATTTCGCCGACATACATTCCGCCGAATTCGCCGAAATAGCCGTTGGAGTCGGGTTGTGTAGTCTGCATAATTATTTAGTTGTCTTATATTCTAAAAAATAAATCGCCAACTTGCAATAAGTCAGGCTTGGCTTGCAGGCAGAGTACAATGTCGATTTTTGTCTGCGTTATGCTCTTCGTCCCAGCGGGCTTTTCGCGGTATCTTGCTTATTTTAATCAGATACCGTACAATTTTATGACGTTGAAAGAATCAATTACGCAAGGAGCATCAATTATGGCGAAACGGGCGGAAGTGTATGTCTGCAAATTGTGCGGTAATATCATCGAAGTTCTCGATGGTGCCGGCGGAACATTGACCTGCTGCGGGCAAGCAATGGTACTGCAAAACGAAAATACAACCGATGCGGCGAAAGAAAAGCACATTCCTGTTGTTACCATCAATGGAGCAACCGTTGCCGTACAGGTCGGAAGCGTTATCCATCCGATGGAAGAAAAACATCACATCGTTTGGATTGAATTGCAGCAAGGCAATAGAGTACAGCGGCAATACCTGAAACCGGATGACGAACCGAAAGCAACGTTTGCTGTCGAAGTCGGTGTACCGGTAAGCGTCAGAGAATACTGCAATCTGCACGGACTCTGGAAAGCATAGAGTACGAAGCACCGCGGACAAGAGCGGGATACTTCGTTTATCCCGCCTCTTTCTTCGCCGCTACGACATACGCCCTTTGAAATCTTCGTAGTGAAATTCCTTAACGATTTGAACGTTGCCGTCCGGCGTGTCGCTGTCGCACGTAACAATCGCCGGCAATTTTAAGCCGTTGAACATCGTATTCTTGCAAATCGTGTACTGCGACATATCCGCAAACACCACGCGGTCGCCGACCCGCAGCGGCTTCTTAAAAAGATATTCCCCGATAATGTCGCCGCTCAAACACGTTTTCGAGCCGATAATGTATTTATAACGTCCTTCTTCGAGCGGCATATCCGTATCCGTCGTTTCCAGCACCCGCCTCGCTTTCAGTATTTCCGGCGTGTAAGGCATTTCAATGACATCCGGCATATGTGCCGATGCCGACGTGTCAAGTATCGCCACGTCAATACTCGTCGGGTTCTCTATCACGTCCAATACTGTTGCAACAAGATAGCCGGTGTTTAGAACGTGAGATTCCCCCGGTTCGAGAAAAACTTCAAGTTCGTATTTGTCCTTGAAATCGTTGATAATTTCGCATAAACCGTCAACGTCGTATCCCTTTCGGGTAATATGATGACCGCCGCCGAAGTTTATCCATTTGATTTTGCGCAGAAACTTTTCAAAACGCTCTTCGACAAGTTCCAATGTTCGGAACAACACGTCCGACCCTTGCTGGCACATCGTATGAAAATGCAGTCCGTCAATGCCTTTCATCGTTACATCCGCCAGCACTTCGGCACGCATTCCGAATCGGCTCCGGTTCGTACAAGGATTGTAGATTTCCATCTGCACTTCGGAGTATTCGGGATTGATGCGGTAACCGCAGTGAATTTTCCGGTCTTGTTCTTTGACAAGATGCCGGAAACGCTCGTATTGGTTGACGGAGTTGAATACGAGATAATCAATGTGCGGCAGGACGGCTTTCAATTCGCTCTCGGAATATGCCGGCGAGTACATTTGGATAATTTTCCCGAATTCCTCTTTGGCGAGAAAGACTTCGTTAGTGCTGCTTGCGGCGGCACCGGCAAGATACGGAGCCATATCGTGAAAAACGCACCAGGTCGAAAACGCCTTCATTGCCAGCAGGATTCGGCAGCCGGTGCGTTTTTGAATATCGGCGTGAACTTCCATATTCCGGCGCAATGCTGCCCGGTCAATGATGTAATACGGGGTCTCGATATTGACCGAAGCGTAATCGAAATGCTGTTCCATTATCAACGTTGTAAAAGCCTCTTTTTTCTCTGTTTTTTACTGCGGTATTTGGTCGGGCGGCAGACCTGTTAAACCGGCAACTCAAGTATATTGATTTCAAGCAAGTCCGTCAATTCCGAATGATGTTCAACATCATAAAGCCGATAGCGGTTGTGATACGCCGGACTATCTGGAATAAAAACGAAATCCGTGATAACAATGCTG
>JAITQJ010000016.1 GCA_031288955.1 Planctomycetaceae bacterium
GAAGCGAAAAAGGAAATTACGTCTATTCCGCTGATGTTTGCCCAACTCTTGCTGACCGTCAAACCGATTTACGACAAAGGCGAAAAAAATGTGCCGAAGTATCTCGGCGTGTTCGACAAAGAGAAAATAGTATTTGTGGAATTTTATCACGTCTGGGACATCATCAATGCGAATCCGTTTAATTGGAAAGAAAAGCCAAGTAACGTCTCTAAAAATAACGAAAACGTTGTTGCCCGCTGTTTAACGCCGGATATTTGCAACGAATTTCATTTTGCAAAAGACGAAAAAGAATTAAAACGCTTTATCAAAGACAATTTTACGTTCAACGGCGATACAATCAAACTGCAAATCACGAAAAATAATTTTCTTCACGTCTATAATCGGTGGGCGGCTGAAGTGCGTCCGTCTATTGTCGTCAGTTTTGAGACATTAAGTGAGTCCGATTTGATTGACGGCGATTTTTATCTTGCGGACTTGCTGTCGGAAAATAATGTGTCTGTTAAAGAATCGTTAAAAGTGCTATTACACGGAACGTACTTTCAAGTTGTCGAAAAGAAATGCAGCCGCCTCTTTAAGGAGGAAATCAGATTTAGCGACGGCGGTAAAGCACACGCAAGATTTTGGAATCGTTATGTGCGTCCTCCGGCAAAGGAATACTGGAACGATATGATTGACCGGCGGGACTTGCTCGTTCCGCAGAATGTCAGGGAACAAAAAGGAGCGTATTTTACGCCGCAAATTTGGGTCGAAAAATCGCAGGAGTATCTCGAAAAGGTGTTTGGTGTTGATTGGCAGGATGAGTATTATATTTGGGATTGCTGCTGCGGCACAGGAAATTTGCTCGTTGGCTTAACGAATCCCGACAACGTTTGGGCTTCAACGCTGGACAAGCCGGATGTCGAAGTGCTGAACGAGTTGATTGACAGCGGACGCAACTTGTTAAAGCCGCACGTCTTTCAGTTTGATTTTCTCAACGATGAATTTGTACCGGTATCGGAGGGTGGAAAAATACCAGACCAACTGTTTAAGATTATCAATCATCCCGAAAAACAGAAGCGGCTGATAATTTATATCAACCCGCCTTATGCGGAAGCAAGAGGCGAGAAGGTTGGAAAGTCGAACAAGGGCGGTTTTCATCTTTCCAAGATACACGATAAATGTTTAAGCGACATCGGCAATGCGGCTATCGAAATGTTTGCTCAATTTGCCGCACGGGTTCGTTACGATATGCCGATTGCAAAATTGGCGATGTTCAGCAAATTAAAATATGTGAACGCACCAAACTTCATTCGTTTTCGGCATTTTTTCAAAGCCGAATATAAAACCGGTTTTATTGTGCTTGCCAGTACGTTTGATAATGTTACAGGTAGTTTTCCTATTGGGTTTCTCATTTGGGATTTGGAGAACGGAAAACAATTTAGGTCAATTAGAACTGACATTTTGAACAATGAAGGACATATTTTCGGAAGCAAGAAGTTTTATACTCTCAATAAAAACACACAACTGATTAACGATTGGGTCAAGAATTTTTCTGTTTGTAAAAATTCGATTGGGACGATAATCGGACCAGCGGCGGACTTTCAGCATCAACAAAACATTTGGATTATTGCGCCGAACACGGACTCGAACTGGTTTCATTGGCAAATCGGCAAGGAAAATCTCATTGAAACAGCAATATATTTTGCTCTTCGACATTGTATTGCTCATCATTGGATAATTGACCGCGACCAGTTTTTGTATCCTAACGATAATTGGAAACGCAGCCGGAAATTTCAGAACGATTGCTTAACGTTCACGTTATTTCACAGTCAAAATCGGACTCAATCAAAGGACGGCATCAATCATTGGATACCGTTTGCCCGCAAGGAAGTCAAAGGCAAGGATAGTTTCGAGAGTGATTTTATGTACCGTTTTTTACAGGAGCGGGGACACTTCGGCAAAGCCGCCCAAGCGGTACTGGATGCCGGTAAAGCGTTGTGGACGTATTATCACGAAACGATTCGCGGCGATGCCTCTGCCGATGTGAACGCTTCGCTTTATGACATTCGGGCTTACTTCAAAGGACGCAAAAACGGCAGAGTCAATGCCAAGTCAAACGATGCGAAATTCAACGCATTAGACACGGCATTGAAAGATGCTCTAAAAGCATTAGCCGAAGAAATCAAACCGTGCGTGTATGAATACGGGTTTTTGATGGAATAACCCATTCCCATTTTAGTTTCTTTGCGGCTGAACGTCTAAACTTGCCGAAGGGCGGGCGAAGGAGTATAATGGCGGCAGTCTTTTGCGTGATATTTAATGTCCCAACAAACCGAAATTCAAGAGAAGGCGAAAGAACTTTTAAGCAATAACACCGTCAACGTTGTTATCGGTTATGGTATCGTTGAGACCGGCGTTGCCGGTGCGGTGTTCATTACCGACCCGAATGAAACACACCGGCTCGTTTGGAATAACCAGTGTACGCCGAATCTGACCATCTATCTAAAACGCCCGGAAGTCAAAAAATTCGGTAAAACCGCCGTCGTGTGCAAAGGCTGCGATGCCAAGACGGTTGCCGTTCTGATAAGCGAAAATCAGTTAACGCCCGATGAGGTTACCGTCATCGGCGTTGAATGTTATGGTGTGAAGAAAAACAGCGTACGGCAGAATAAATGTTTGTCTTGCGATGTTCACACGCCGCCGAATTGCAGCATCGTCATCAACAATCAAGAGACGAACGAATCCGCCGCTGATGACAGCGCGGGTAAGTACGCCAAAGTTGAACAGATATTGGCAATGCCGGTGAAAGAACGTTTCGAGTATTGGAAAAAGGAGTTGTCGCGGTGTATCAAATGTTACGCTTGCCGGCAAAACTGTCCTCTGTGCTATTGTAACGTCTGCGTTGCAGACAAGAACCGTCCCGTACGGATTGATACGTCATCGACTCTCAAAGGCAATTTTGCGTGGAACATTCTGCGTGCTTTTCATTTGGCAGGACGCTGTATCGGCTGCTCTTCGTGTGCTGCGGCGTGTCCGGCAGGAATTGATTTAGACGTATTGAATTTGAGTTTAGCCGAAGCGGCAGAGAAACATTTCGGTTATCGTTCGGGCTATGACCCGGCGGCACTGCCGCTCATCGGTTCGTTTTCCCCCGATGATCAGGAGACGTTTATTCGGTGACGTAATTGTTCAGGATTTTACGCCGATGATGATACTGTTTCGCAATACTGCTCTGATTACCGTTTGGGTATTGTCCGCCGCCTTTTTACAGGGCGACGAGCCAACTCCCGTCAAAACGCTCGGCGGAAGCCTTTTCTGGGGCGATGTTCTTTTCGACGGCGATTGGCATATTCAGAAAAACGTTAAAAACAATTCATACCGGCTGCTTGACAGTAAATCTGTACAATATGCCGGCGGGACGTTCGGCGAATGTAAAGAACGGCTCAATAGAATCAAAATTGACGACGGGCTGCTGCCGATGTCCGGTACGGCAGTCATTATTCTGCACGGCTACGCTTCCAACGCCTCGGTTTTACGAAAACTGGCGGATTATTTGAAGGATAACAAAACACACGACAACATTTTTTGTATGTCGTATCCTTCAACAATGCAGCCGATTCTGGAACACAGTAAAATGTTACAGCAAGTCGTTGACAATTTACCGCCGACGATAAGCCGCATTGATTTTATCGGGCATAGTCTCGGCAGTATTATTATCCGGCGGTATTTAAGCGGTCCGTTGGACGAAGACTGGCGTGTGCCTGCCGACCCGATGCAGTACCGCCGGACATTTCTGCCCGCCGGTTTGTCCCGTGAGCGGCTCGGTCAATTTGTGATGCTTGGTCCTCCAAATCACGGAGCGGAGTTGGCAACGAAGATGATAGGGCGCGACCCGCTTCGGCGTTTCTTCACGGGCAAGAGCGGCGATGAACTCGGAACGGACTGGGACGAAACGGAAAAATCGCTGGGTATTCCGTGCTGCGGTTTTATTGTCATTGCCGGCGGAAAGGGCAACGATAAGGGATACAGCACGATTATTCCTGACGATGACGACGGAATGGTACGGACGGAAGGAACAAAGTTGGCTGGCGCAGCACAATGGATAGCGTTTTCGCTCAAACACGGCGAACTGCTGCAAAACACGGAAGTGTTCGACGAAATAAAAAAATTTCTGCAATAGACTTTACGAAATCGGCAAATTCAACTGCGGGTACTGTCATTAAAGCCGTCAGGATTACGGGCAAATACCTTGTTAAAATAAATAGATTGTATGGGTCTTGCCGCTGTTCTAAAACATTTTCAATAAGTTCTCCGTTTTCTTTCGATACGTGAAGAGGTATTTATGTACCTTACCCTTGAACAAAACGAACCGAAAAATGAAAATCCTGAACATTTGTTTGTCCCTGTTGGCGGCTCTTGCCGCCGGTTATTCCCTGACATACGCCGCAGAATGTAACCCCTGCGACCAAGTTGATGCCTGTGCCGAAGTTGACTGCCAGCCGAAATCGTCCATTGACTTCGGCGGCTGGGTACAAGCCGGCGTTTATACCAACTCGCACGGCTGGCGCAACGGGCTGGACAGCAACGGACCAGGACATACGTTCACGCAGCGGAATGATGTCAGTTTGAACCAACTTTATTTCTACGCAGAGAAAAAGTTAAACACCCGCCGCGGTTTTGATATCGGCTGGCGTGCCGAAGCGATGTACGGTTCGGACGCTTGGGTAACTTCCGATTTCGGCGACGGCAAGTTCGATGCCCAATGGGTGAGCGAGCGGGGCAGTACTATCGGTGCAGGTTACGGTTTGAGTCTGCCGCAACTTTACGCCAGCATCGGCTACAAAGACCTGACGGTCAAGTTAGGAAAATTTTACACGCCCATCGGTTGGGAAGCAATTGCTGCCGACCAGGAGTTCTTTTACAGCCATACGTTCACCTATTGGACTGAACCGTCAACGCATACCGGCGTTACGGCAGATTACAAGGTCAACGACCGGTTGACGATTACTGCCGGCTGGACAACGGGCTTGAGCAACAGTATCGAAAACAAATACGAAGACAGCGGCGTGATTGCCGGTTTCACATTGGCTTTGACGGATAAGTCGAATGTCTATTATTACACAACGTTCGGCAAGACGAAGAATTTCGGCGATGCACGGAGTCTCGGTGCCAATGTCCTTCGCGATGATTACTTCAAGCAGTCGCTGGTGTACGAATGGCTGCCCAATGACCGCTGGCAGTTAGTAACGCAGTGGGACCTGAACAACGATGCGTTTGTCGAGGCTGGTGCAGTGAAAACGCATAATTCGTCCTATTCAATCAATCAGCGGGCGATTTACAAACTCAACGATTTGTGGTCGCTGGGAGCGCGGGTTGAATGGTACAAAGACGATGCGGCTTACTGGGGTACGCCGGATGCCGAATATGTCGGTATTACATTCGGCTTGAATTACAATCCGACAAAGAGTTTGAGCATTCGTCCTGAAATCCGTTATGATGCGGCAACGGAAGGGAAGGCAAACTTCAGTGGAGCATTGCCGTACGGCAACAGCCGCAGCGACCAACTTTGCGGCGGAGCATCATTCCTGTACCGTTTCTAACTCTTATCGGTGTTTTGGTAAGGGAGATTGAAAGCAGCCCGTGTTCCGATGCAAAAACCGGAACGCGGGCTGACCTTGTCAACGGGCTGCCGGTACACTATAATCCAATGTGCCTTTTTCACAATGGGGCGGTATCAGGTATTAAGAATGGCTTCACTCTATCTTTGGTTCGGATTTATTGCGATAATCATTTTTCTTCTCGCCCTTGACCTCGGCGTGTTTCACCGCAAAGTTCATACACCGGGTATTCGTGAGTCGCTTATCTGGACGGCTTTTTGGGTTACCCTTGCCTTGATTTTTAATGCCGGCATCTATTTTCTCTACGCTCATAACGTCTTCGGCATTGCTGACCAACCGAACGGAACGGTCAGCGGTGCAGCGGCAGCCCAAACGTTTTTTATCGGCTATATCATTGAAAAATCGCTTTCGCTCGATAACATATTCGTTATATCGATGGTGTTCTCCTTTTTCGGCGTTCCCCGTCAATATCAGCACCGCACGCTCTTTTGGGGCATCTTCGGTGCCTTGATTTTGCGGGGGGCGATGATTCTCATCGGTACCGCATTGATTGTGCAGTTTCACTGGATACTGTACCTTTTCGGCTTGCTGCTCCTGATAACGGCGGTGAAAATGCTGTTTCACCAAAGCGAAGATGTACATCCCGAAAAGAATCCGCTCGTGAAACTGGCGCAGCGGTGTTTGCCGATGACGGGCAACTTTCACGCGGAGCGTTTTCTCGTCAAAGAAAACGGACGCTGGCTTTTCACGCCGCTGATTCTCACCCTCCTCGTCGTTGAATGTAACGATTTGATTTTTGCGATTGACTCGATACCGGCAGTTTTTGCTATCACGCAAGACCCGTTTATCGTGTTTACGTCGAATGTTTTTGCTATTCTCGGTCTGCGTTCGCTGTACTTCGTGATGGCAGCGATGATAGCGAAGTTTAAGTATTTACAGGTCAGTTTGTCGCTCATTCTGGCATACGTCGGAGTCAAACTGCTCTGCATTGATGTTATTCATCATTACGGTATAGATGATATAATGACGCTCGTGTCGCTCGGTGTTATCGTTTTGGTGATGACCGGCGGTGTTGCTGCGTCCGTCCGTGCCGCCCGTTTGAACTAACCCCTTATAAAAAATAAAGAATGTCCGAATTGATTATTAGCGTTGCCGGCTTGCGGGGCGTTGTCGGCGAAACGTTGACTCCTGATGTGGCAATGCGTTATGCCGCTGCGTTTTCTGCGGCGGTGAAAGAGGCGGGACCATTTGTCATCACACGGGACAGCAGACCGTCGGGGGCAATGCTTGCCGATGCCATTCACGCCGCTCTGAACGCTTCCGGCAGAGATACTATTGATGCCGGTATTGCCGCCACGCCGACAACCGGTATTCTTATCCGGCAATATCACGCCGCCGGAGGAATTCAGATTTCCGCATCACATAATCCCGGCGAATACAACGGAATGAAACTCTTCACCGCTGAAGGACGTGTTATTCCCAAACAGCCCGGCAGCAGTGTCCTGGAGGCGTACAAGTTAAATCAATTTCATTGGGTTCGCTTCGGCGGACTCGGAACGAAAACCGTTTGCAGCGATTCAACGGCAGCACATCTGCAAGCCGTATTGCAAAGCGTTGATGCAGCGGCGGTTGCAGCACGAAAATTCAAAGTGCTGCTTGATGCCAATCACGGTGCCGGTGCTGTCTTGGGAGTAAAAGTTCTTAAAGCGTTAAACTGCGGCGTTACCGTTCTCGGTGAAGAACCGAACGGACAATTTCTGCACACGCCGGAACCGACTGCCGACAACCTTGCCGGGGTCAGTACCGTTGCACAAAAAGAATTGCAGGGACAGAAGGCTAAATATGATGTGATATTCTGTCAAGACCCCGATGCTGACCGTTTGGCAATTATCGACGGCAACGGACGCTACATCGGCGAAGAATACACACTGGCACTGTGTTTAGAACACGTTTTAGCGAAACGGCACAAAGAAGCGGCAAACCCGTCCGGCTCCGCTCCTTCCGCTGTTGTTATCAATTGCGCAACGAGCCGGATGTCGGAAGATATTGCTGCCGGATATGGAGCAAAGATATACCGCAGTGCCGTCGGCGAGGCGAATGTTGTTGACTTGATGTTAGCGAAACAGGCGGTTTTCGGCGGCGAAGGCAACGGCGGTCCTATCAATCCGGCGGTCGGTTACGTTCGGGACAGTTTTGTTGGAATGGCTTTGATACTTGATATGATGGCGAAGACCGGAAAAAGCGTTGCAGAACTGGCGGATTCGCTGCCGAAATATGCGTTGGTGAAACGCAAGACAACGGTCGAATTGGCGAAGGTACCGGCGATGCTGGACAAAGCCGCTGCGGCATTTAAGACGCTGCCGTGCGACCGTATGGACGGTTTACGCATTGACCACGGCGATGCCTGGGTCTTATTGCGGGGCAGCAATACGGAACCGATAATCCGCATTTTTGCTGAAGCCCCGACTGCCGAACGGGCTAATAAACTCTGTGATGAAATCGAAAACGTGCTGCACTGATAGGGGCGTTCCCAAAGTTCAGTGCATCGTGCCGTAGTTGGGGTCAAAAACGTCCTCTTGCGGAAAAAACTCGTCTGTGCTATACTCGGCGGGGAGTTGATAGTGTATGTTATGGAACATGTCTAATGACAGTCAAAAAGGTATTTTCTCTCTTATCGATTAAACTTTGGAAATTGCTGTTGTACATTCCGTTCATCGGCGATAGGGAAGCAAAACGTGTCGCTGATGAATTTCCTCATATCTTATCTTTGGAAGAAACGATTGACCGGCTGATTCAGGGATACAGCATTGCCCGATACGGAGACGGAGAAATCCGGCTTTGTATGGGACACCATTTGCCTTTTCAACGTTGCCGTCCGGTACTGCAAAAACGGCTGCTCGAAATCTTGCAACATACGCAGCAAGACCGGTTTTTGGTAGGACACAACTCGTATCTTGTCAATCATTCGGAACGTTCGTGGAAGGAATGTTGGAAACAAATTTTTGCACTCGTCCGCAAAGATATTTTGTTACAAAAAAATGCACCGCGACCAAACAGGCGGTACGGCTATCAGCAATGGAATTGGATGCAGTATTGGCGGTTTATCAAATCATTTATTCCTTCGGCGGTCTATGCAGACGCAGGAATATCCAGAGAGGGCGTTTTTCAGGCAGTACCGCTTGATAAAATCAAAGCGATATGGAACGACCGCGATGTAATATTCATCGTTCCCCAAAACGGTAAATTCGTTTATGAGCCGAGATTGTTTGATAATATGAGGTCGATAGAATACATTTACATCGAGCCGTGCGATGCGTTCAACGACTATGACCGCATAATGAACGAAGCACAAACAAACAAACAAACAAACAAACAATTTTTTTCATCGCAGCAGGTCCGACTGCAACGGTCTTGGCTTATGATTTGTACAAAGCCGGCTATCAAGCATTGGATTTCGGACATCTCCCAAACTGCTACCGGCAATTCCTCGGCGAAGCACCAGCACCGGAACAACTGCCGCCTGTAAAATAAACTTGTTTCCGCAATCTTACGACGGCGGTTCTGGACGGGCGGCGCAATCTTCGGCACGGTTCTTGCAGTTGCGCATAGCACAGACAAGTTTTGTCCGCAATAAGTGCTTTCGTCTTGTTTTTTAGGACGTTCTATGGGGATTATCGCAATGACTATGTTACGGAACAAACCTATTTATACAGCAACTTTTTACCGCACGAGATTTTGCCGAAAATCCTTAATGCTTTCGCAGGTAACAGCCGCTTCTAGCAGGGAATCTAAAGCGGTCAAATCGGTATATGACTGGATGCTTTCCTGAACCGTTTTGGGAATGGTCTGAAACCGGGTACGTAAGACGGATATTACGGCATTTGCCTTGCCGCGGATGATGCCGCGTTCCTCGCCGCGAACCTCCCCAAGGGCAATACCGCGTTCCTCACCGCGAACTTCCCATTTTGCAGTTACCCCTGCTTCTTCCATCACTTCGTCAAATGTTTTGCTTCTCATATCTTGAATCTCCTGAAATATAAACGGATTCGCTTTCAATATCACTTGCAAATATGCTTCTACCGATAATTTACCGCCGCTGCGTTCCTGCTGCGTAATAACTCTGTCCATACCGGCAGCGTCCAAATCATCACGCAAACTCCGAAGCCAAAGGTTGTCCTCTTCCGCCAAA
>JAITQJ010000038.1 GCA_031288955.1 Planctomycetaceae bacterium
AGCCGGGGGCAAAGGCGGCGGTACCGGCGGATGATGCCGCCGCAGAGAACGCTGATGATGCGGCTGCGCCGGTCAATTTTCAGCCGTATGATGTGATGGAAGAAGACCGGTTGGCGGCAATCGTACCGGGACCGGAAGATGTTACCGGCGGCAATATGCGGGTTGTACAGATTACCGGATTCCATTACCATAATCCGCCGAAAAAAGCCGGACGGGTAGATGCCAAACTCGCAGCCAAGGATACGGATGTTAAAGCGTCAGACGGCGAGGCAGTTTACCTGCGTAAAACGCTTCTCTACAACCTGAAACACGGAACGGTTGTGTTGCCGTCCTCCGGTGAGGCGATTACAATGAAAGAGTTGGGTGTTTCGTATCCGGTGCTGATTGACACTCCCGAAGCCGAGCCGGTATCGATTATTCATCCGGTATTGCAGCCGCTGGTGGATGCTGGTGCGGTAACGGATACGGGAGGCGGTTCTCGTGGTTCCCGCGGGGAGAGGGGATACGATTCGGACGACAGAGATTATAGAGCGAACAGCAAACAGGGGAAGGCGGCAGAGACCTTGGCAGACCACGCAAAAAAACTGGGCGTTCCCGAACGGTTGTCGCTTCGGCGTTTCGATTTCGTCATTCAATTTGCGTGGGTAGAGACTCCGCCGAGTGTACGGGATAAGAAAAAAGAAAATGACGGCAAAAAAGCAGAGGCGAATGTTGCTGGTGCCGATACGGAAGAAAAGAAATAAATGGACAGTTAACAATGAATAACGAATAGCGGTTGCTCCTTTTTCATACTCTATCACAATGGCAAAAAAAGTCGAATTCGATATACAAACGGTCAAGAAGTATATTTTCTGGGCTTGTGTTCCGGCAGGGTTGATTTTTGCCGTTGTCGGCTTTTATCTTTCGATAAATGCCGTTGGGGCAGCCATTGAGACCCGAAAAAGTACGCTGACAGGTATCCGTAACAAAATCAAAACCGTTCAGAATGCGTCGCCGCACCCGAATACGGAAACGATTGGGGAAATAAAAAAAGAGTACGGCGATTTGAGTAATAAAGTATATGTTGCCTGGGAGACACTGGAAAAAGACCAGAAAGAACGCAACGACTGGACGAAATTAGGATTAAGCAATCGGGCTTTGAGCGAGATTATGAAAAAACGTTTTCTCGACCCGCTGGAGCCGTCCACGCTTAACGCTTATCGGGAAGCGGTCAAGGTGAAAGCGTTAAGCGAACTGCCGAAAACGGTTCAACCGTGCATCGTTACGCAGCCTTTGCCGCTGGGCGGTGCCGGCAGCAAAGGAACAGCAACATCAACTGCACGTTCCAGCCGCAGCGGACGTTCCAGCCGGAGTGCTGCTGACGACGATGACAAAGACAGAACATCCGGGTTCGGCAGGAACACTGAAAATGAAGACGAAGAAGCCGCCGGCGAATTCGACCAGACCGCCGGTAAACACGGTATTGTCGCTTGGGACCCGCCGGTTTTGTCTTTCACATTGGGCGACAAACCGGAAGATTGGGATAAGAAACTCGTCCGTGCTGAAGCGTGGAAAGTTTGGCTGACGCAGGAAGAAATCTGGGTCTATGATGCACTGCTTAACGTCATTAAGAAATCGAACGACAGCGTAAAGGCGGCATCGCCCCGCAGTGCGGTCATCAAAGCCATTGGCGACATTTTCATCGGTCAGGAGGCATCTAACCGGCTGTCAGCATATTCCAAACCTCTTGCGCTCGGCGGCGGGGCGGCAACCGGTGCCGCAGCATATCCCGCAGCAGGCGGTCGTACCGGCAGCAGCAGAAGTTCGCGGGACAGCGGCGATGACAAATACGAAGACAGCGATAAAGACGAAGACTATGATAGAGACGAATACAGAGGAAACCGCGGCGGCGTTCCGGTCAGCGGGTCGGTAGCGCGGGACAGCAAAACCAGTGCCGGTGCGTTGAAGCGGCGGTATGTGGATAAAGACGGTACTCCGTTGGACACTATCACGGACGCACCGTACCGCCGGATGCCGATATTTCTTTCGCTCGTGGTGGACCAAAAAGCATTGCCGGTTTTTTTGACGGAATGTGCTAACTGTGCAATGCCGATAGATGTGCTTTGGGTTCGTCTCAATCCGAAAGAGTCAAAACCGTTTGCGTTTACGGCGAAAAATACCGTAAAAGCCGATTCCGGTTCTTCCGCCGGACAGGGCAGTAATAACAGACCGGGTTCAGAACGCAGCGGCAAAGACGACGGTGCCGGCGGTTTTTTTGATTCTAACAGCCAATTCGGAGCGAATGCCGTTCTGGTCGAAATTTACGGCTGCATCAATATCTTTACGCCGCCGGACAAAAACAAACTGCCGCAAGCCGACGTGAGAGAGGTGAAAAGTGAAGAGGAACCGGCGGAACCGGCGAATAGCGGGGAAGGAACAGAGACAAAGGAAGAGCCGCAAGGAGCGAAAAAGGAAAAGTAATAAATGGTGTGTGTTGATATAAAAGTGTTTTGACGACCTTTAGTTCAACTTCAGTGTTATGGCAAAAAAGAAAAAAAAGGCTGATACATCGCAAATAACGGCGCAAATTAAGTCGTTTGTGATTTATCATTGCGAAA
>JAITQJ010000050.1 GCA_031288955.1 Planctomycetaceae bacterium
GTACACCACATTCTCCGCGCAGCCTCCCGTGCCGCCTGGACGGCAGGAAGGAGAAGAGCAACGAGCATACCAATAATCGCAATGACAACCAACAGTTCAACGAGCGTAAAACCTTTTTGCGGCTTAATCGCCGTGTTGGATATTGTCATTGGCGTACCTCCGATAAAACGAGTAAGGCGTAGCCGGTTACGAGATTCGGGTCGTTCTCCATATACTGGCGTGAACCCTCATTTATCCACGAACCGTCTTCCCGCTGTTTTTGTAACAGGTGCGCTGATATGTCGCTGCGCCAGTTATGCTTCTTGCCTTCGGTATCGGTGATTTCCAGTAATTGCAGCACGCCGAGTGCCTTCGCCATCGTCTGGTAATAATAGAACAAGCCGTTTGTGCCGCGCCCCGGATTTTCCGTAACAGTATAATGTCCGGCAATCCACGTGAACGCCGCCTTGACCCGCTTGTCTTCTTTCGTCAGACCGGCATAGAGCATACTCTTGAGACCGGCGTACGTCATCGCACCGTAACTGCGGAGACTTTCCGCCTTCGTTTCCATTCTCGATTCGCCGGGCTGATTGACGTAGATAAAACCGCCGTCGAGGTTGGCGGCATTCTCTTTGACAAACGGCAACGTGTTGTGTTCCGATTCCATATTCTGACATCGGGACACAAAGACG
This sequence comes from Planctomycetaceae bacterium, assembly GCA_031288955.1. GTDB lineage: Bacteria > Planctomycetota > Planctomycetia > Pirellulales > Thermoguttaceae > WRKP01. The sequence goes on from JAITQJ010000050.1 coordinate 672, forward strand.
AGAGCCTTTTGAATGGCGGGGTCGTTCGCATCTTTGCCCGTTGCTTTCAGGGCATCGAGAAAGAATTGCGTGTTCGACAAGTCGGGGCGCGTCGTTCCGCCGTAACCGACTCCGCCGTAATTCGGGTCTTCCTTTTTGGAGTCGCGGTCTTCGGTATATTGCTGCTTGCGTAAAAACTTTTCGGCGCGTGCCAATAGTTCTTTGTACGGTTCGCTGCCGTTTGCTTTTTTGATTGCCGCATTGGCTTTGGCGAAACACATAACGGCACAGCAGGTTTCGTAGTTCTGAAAGAAGCCGTCGGGAGTATAAACTCCGCCGTCTTCGCGTGTTGAGGCTTCGAGAAAGGTTAAGCCTTTCTTAATCATCGGGTCGTCCGCTTTGACACCGGCATCAATGAGTCCGGCGAGGATAATCGTCGTCGGACCGATACCGCTGCGCGGCGTTGCCGACCACGCACCGGTCTCTTTCTGCGATGAACGAAGGAACTCCGCACCCTTGTCCATTGCTTGGCGAATCTTTGCAGCGTCCTGTCCGAAGGCAGCAACTGCCGACAGAAGGAAAAACAGAATCGTGAATGTATGTTTCATTTTTGGATATGAATGTTAAATGTGAAGCGGTTATCTACGCAAGCGCACCGTGTTAATACAGAGCGGGCAGAATATCACGCTGAATGTTTGAAATATGAAAGCGATAGCCATAGCCCTTGTGCGGGGCAAAATCAACGCCGCGGGGCAAGAATCAACGCCGCAGGACGACCGTTTGGGCAATCTGTACGAAGCCGGTTAGAATATCGTTACGGAAAAGCGGACGAATGAAAGAGTCCGCATCCGTTATTTTGACGAATGAAAAGGGAAGTACCGATGTCTGGAAATACCGCTGGAACGACGAAACGGTGAGGACGGCATCGGTTCCTGCGATACCGAAACCGAATGTCCCGAAGGGTGTATTTGGAAACGGCGAATGTCTCCGCAGGAAGCGGGACAAATCCTGTGCCGCTTTCCAAGCCGGCAGCGCAACCCGTATATTGAGTTGTCCGCTGCGGAATTTTGCCAAACCGGTTTTAATCGTCTGCTCGGTTTGCGTTTTGATTTTTTGCTGCAACTCCGGCGAAAGTGCTGCGGTGCGTTGCTGCATTGATTGCCGGTACTGCTGCAAACGCTGGTCAAGTTGAGCGTCGAAGTCTGCTCTGGACTGTCCGCTGGTCAACAGCACAAAAATTACCGCAGCCAAACCGATTGTCAAACGCAAACGCAGCATAAAGCACATTGTACTGCGAAAATATTTTAATGCAACCCCCTGACAACCTTTCACTCTCTAACATATTCCTTCCCGTTCCACTTGTGCGGTTTACGCGGGGGAAGCAAATCGGACGGCGATATTTTCTCCGTTATCAGTTGCTGGTATAACTCCTTTTGCTTACTTTGAATCTGTTGACGCATTTGCCATAAACGATAATGATACGCAACAAGATTATCCTCCTTTTTTACCTTTTTTGCTTCCCATTCCTCCGCCTTCTTCAGCACCTCTCCCGCCAGCGGCGATTCACAAGCAGCGATGTAAGGCAACAAAATACCGAACGATAATTCCGGCTCCTTCGTCAGCCGCTCTAAAAAATAATCGGGAATCTCCGCCGTCAACGCCGTTTCTCCATAAGGATTTATCTCGCCGTAACGATGTATTAGAGCCGCTCTCACTCCCTCGTATATTCTCATTCGGTTTTTGCTCCACATTGCCTCTATCGCCTTACGGCTTTCCTGTGTGTCCATTATATACAACGCCGCCGGAATCGACGAAGAAATGTCGATAACTCTACCGGGGTTACCGGAATATTGACCGGAAGAATCGGAATATAGGGGGTCATCCTTCCAGCGCGTGTAATCCTTGCCGTTCTCTTGCAGGTATTTGTCTATCGTTTCGCCCTGATGCGCTTCAAACCAGCGGAGAATGTCCTGCGATGTTTGTTCTGTTACGGCTTTGCCTCTGTAATGACCGGTTATCTCAAAAAGAAAGTCATTAAAAGTTTTCGGCTCCGCTTTGTAACGGCGAACGTACTGTACGAGCGGCGTTTTGATATGGGTATCGAGCGGCAGCGAAGCAACCCAGTCCGCCCACTCTGCTGTATCGTAATCGTATGAACGCATTATCGTGTTCATATAAATCGACTGACCAACGGCTCGTGCCAGCAACTCATAAGGAAGATTTACTCCCCTGTCCCGTTCTTTGAGAGCGGCAATGATATATTCCCGATACTCTGCCTCCAAAAGCGGATTGCTCACTGTATTGAACCGTCCCAAACCTTCCATATAAGTTGCCCTTTTTCCTTCGAGGAAACTGCGGATAGATTTCGGATACAATAACGTCCGGTAAAGCGGCACAACCCGGCTGTCGCGGCAATTAAGTAATGTGTCGAGTCCGTTGTGTGTTACCGCAGCATACCGGAGGAGTGCATCGAAACAGTCCGCTTCGGGATTTATCGAGGCAGCAAAAACCAAAGCCGCATACCCGCTGGGATAGCGGTAATAATCCGAATGCCACAACTCGTCCAGCGGCTTGTCAACGGCTTTCCCCATCAGTTTCACGGCACGTTCAAGGAAAAACTGTTCGCTCTGCCAAGCCCGGTTAGTCGTTACCTGCGAACGACGCTGTTCGTTTGTGAAATCAAATACGTCTCGGCTCATCCATTCCTTCAGGAGTTTGCGGCATTCTTCTTCGGTCGGCGGATTCGACAAGCCGTATTTTAACCGTACCGTTGATTCAAAGGCTGCATAAAGCCGTTTCTTTTCCTTTCCCGCAATCGATTGACTGCCGCCGATAGCATACGGCAGCAGTCCGTTCAGCGTTTCCCAATGTTTCAGGACGTGTTTGTCCCAAAGGGCTTTATCCTGTTCGTTCAAATCCTTGACCGCCTCGGCAAGAATCCGGGCGTGAAGCAGGGCGGGAGGATACCAAGGCTGGGTATTTGCATTGATACCGTAATCCGGCACTTGTACGCTCGTATAGTACCACCGGACGTACTCGGATTTACGAAACTGCGCTGCCAGCGGTTTATTTCCGCTTTCTATCCGCCACCAATACTTACAGCCTGCCCAGTATTTTTCAACGGCTTCTTTTATGGCGGCATCGGATTTGGCACTAACGTCTGCATTGTGACTGCGGAGAAAAACCGTTAACGCTTCAATTTCTTGGTGCCGTTCAGTAATAAAGGTATCATAAGGATACCAGGTCATCCGTGTACCCCCATACGAATCTTCATAATAAGACTGTTCGGGCGGTTCATTCCACTGCGGTACCTTGTCAATCAGTTCTTTGACCCGAATCTGGAGCGGCAGTTGTCCGACAAGTACGCCGTTGCAATAAACGTCGGCACCGGCTAAACCGTGCTGTTCCCAAGTAATACGGCATTTATCCGGCGGAGTTATGATTTGATGGGTTGTTATCGCATACCAAAACGCACCCAAGAGGGCGCAATAGAGGACTGCCGCCGTCATAACGGGTCTTCGCCAGTTGCCGCTGAACAGAAGCCAGAGTCCGAGAAGCAGCGGTACGGCAACACCGAAAGTGAGCCACCAGTAAAGTGAACTGATGCCGAACATATTCGTCGCCGATTGCTCCAAAGCCGGCGGGAATGTCAGTATAAAGTACCAGAACACACCCAATGCCGGAGCAAAGGGCAGGAACAAGGAAAATAAGGCTAGTTTTTTCATAATGAATGATGGGGGAAAATGAGTTTAACTTTCGACTTCTTGGTTATTGTAACAATGCACCCCAAGGCGGGGCAGCAGCAGGAATTGTATTACGGCAGGGATGCCGAAAATGATGAACAGGAACCACTCCCCGATGCGGCACGCCGGAAACGTCGATTCGTTCCAGAATATAATCAGTGCCGTAAAACCAACACCCCCAACGACACCGAAGGCGATGAGAACCAGAAACAGATTCCCAAGCCAGCGGAGAGACAAACGGATGCCGCGGCGGTGAAGCGGCGGACGAAACCGGTTCGTCAGCATAAAATAGAGGGTCGTATGGTATGCAAGGAATGACGACAAAAAATAACTTGTCAAACAATGGAGTTCCTCGAAACGCATCATCGGAAACCAGCCGTTGGCGAACAGAATTTGCTGAACGCTCTGCCGCACTCCGCCGGCAATAACAGCGGCAGTAACCATTCCTGTTACAGCAATGATTCCCAATCCGAACAGATAGCGTATGTAAAAAAGCCGTTTCGGCGAGAACGGACGGGAAAAGAGGAACGCCCGAACGCTTCCGTAGTCGGCAAAAGTCCGCCACGCCGCCGCGGCACCCAGCAGCACTGCCAGTACGGCAATGACGGTATCGAAATACCGCAGCGGGTCCGGCTTAAACAGCACGTAAGCGAAAATAACAAGGGCAATCGGCACCGCAAAGATACCGCTTTCCCGAAAAGCAAGTTTGCAAATTGTTGTGTTCATATCAGTTAGCAATAGATTCCATAAATAATTCTTCGAGATTGAACCCATCAGACTCCATTTTCACACCGTTAAGGGTCTGTTGGAGCCGCTGGTACTTTTCGTCAGTATAATCGGTAACCGCCCATTGAACGCGGTCCCGTTCCTGATGAAAACGCAGGGTTTGAAACGTATCATTCGGCAAGCCGCTGATATTTTCGCCGTACACCGTGATTCGCCGCACCGATTCTTTTAACGAATCGAGGTTGCCTTCAAGCACCGACCGTCCGCGGAACATAATCGCCACGCGGTCAACGGTACGCTCGATGTCTCCTAAAATATGCGACGAAAATATCACCGTCTTGTTTTCGTTACAGGCAACGTCCAGCACTTCTGCAAGGAAATGCCGGCGGGCAAGCGTGTCCAAACCCGATGCCGGCTCGTCCATTATCAGCACATCAGGATTTTGACTCATCGCCAGAATAATGCAGACGGCACGTTTTTGCCCCTTCGACGATTCCTCATAACGTTTCGTCTTCTTCAAATCGAAGAGTTTAAGCAGATGCTCAAACAGGGAATCGTTCCATTGCGGATAAAGCGGTTTGCAGAAACCGGCGGCATCTTCAATCGTCATCCATTTCGGAATCTGCATATTTTCGGAAATATATGCAATACGCTGCCGAACGGATTCGCTGTAACGCATCGGTTCTTCGCCGAGAACACGGATGGTGCCGGAGTCTGGTTGCAGATGCGACAGCAGCATACGGATTGTCGTTGTTTTTCCCGCTCCGTTTGCGCCGAGCAGTCCATAGACGGAGCCTTGCGGTACAGAGAGGTTTAGATGGTCAACGGCAAGCGTTGCCTCTTTTCCTTTGCCGAATGACCGGCAAACGTCAATGAGTTCAATAGGGTGCATCGTTAATTGATGATTAAAAGGGGGAATGTTTTGAGGACGGTATCCTCATTATCAACTCTCAAGTAAAATTTTGTGTTGTTCATCGATAATACCGGTAAGTTGTTTATATTCTAATCCGTAGCGCAGTCCTTCGATGAGGTAGGCGAGGGCTTGCCGGTTGAGTTCGCTGCGGATAAATTCATCGGAAAACGGCGAAGGGGCATCGGAGACAAACATACCGAGACCGGGACGTTGGACGACAATACCTTCGGCGGCGAGTTGGGCGAAAATCCGGCTTGTGGTAGTAGGGTTAATCTGTAGTGCTTTTGCTAACAGCCGAATGGAGGGTAATTTTTCGCCCGGCAATAATTTTTTCGTTACAACGAGCCGTTTTACTTGCAGTACAGCCTGCAAATAAAGAGGTTCGCTACTGTGATAATCGAGTTTCAGGTTCAGCATTTTTTCGCCGTATTTATTTTTCCGTATGATAATATACCATACAGAAAGACGGTGTCAAGTACCCCTGCGGGTAAAGTACAAAGTCATTTTTTTCGCTATCCTATTTAGCCCCGGCTGCGGTAATACCGGTATTCCTGTCAGAGATTTTCACTCCTGAAAATGCGGTACACCGATTTTACGATTTGTGTGCAGATTTCGTCTTGACCTTGCGCCGAAAATACCGTATTATGGTGTCATCTAATACAGGAGAATGACCATTCAGCAACAAAATGAAAAAGCAACAATCGGGACAGCATAAAAAGACGGAGGCAATCACATCCGTCCCCTTGACCGGAAAACGTTTTCAAATCGTTTTAATGGCGACGGGGGCGTTTGCTGTTCCGGCAATGCGGCTGCTTTGCGAAGAGAAGTCTTTTGACATCAGTTGTCTCGTTACTAACCCGTTGCGCTATGACCGGCACGGCAAAGCGATAATTACACCTGCCCGGCAACTCGCTGCCGAATATGATATTGCTGTTTCCGACAAAGATGATGTGCATAGCCAGGAATTCTTCGATTTTCTGTATCTCGTCCGTCCTGATTTGCTCTTCGTTTGCGACTTCGGTCACATTTTGCCGAAGCGGGCGTTGGAAGGTTCGCTTCTCGGCGGTATCAATCTGCACGGCTCGCTGCTGCCGAAGTACCGCGGTGCAGCACCGATTCATTGGGCGTTACTCAACGGCGAACAATACACGGGAGTCAGTATTATTCATATTACGGCGAAAATTGACGCTGGTCCGGTGATAGCGCAAAGTCCGCCGATTCCGATTGGAATACAGGATACGGCGGCGGAAATCGAAGAGCGGCTCGCCGAATACGGTGCGGAATTGGTGTTTGATGTTGTCAGCCGGATGGCAAGCAGCCGAACGATAAAAATCATCGAACAGGTTCACGAAAAAGCATCGAAAGCCCCTAAACTAAAAAAGGAGAACGGGCTGATTCCGTGGAACAAAACGGCGAAAGAAATTTACAATCACTGCCGGGCAATGGAGCCTTGGCCCCGGAGTTTCACGGATTGGTATCGCCCGAACGGTACGGCAATGCGGTTGATATTAGGCGGACTTGTACCGCTAACGAATCTGTTGGAGGAAGAGTTCAGCGGGACAGAGACCTTCGTTGACCCAATGCTTATAGATGCGAAGATGGACAATTTGGCAGAATTGTTAGCGGAACAAAAGGCAAACGGAGCAGCAGGACAACAGAGAGTACAGCGGTTTACCCCGAAATCCCCGGCGGCGGCAGTACCGGGAACGGTACTGCGTGCAGAAGGCGGTGAATTGATTGTTTCCGCCGGAGCAGGGGCAGTGAAGATACTATCAGTTCAGCCGGCGGGCAAAAAAATGATGCCGGTAAAGGATTTTCTCCAAGGTCACGGCATCCGCCCCGGCGACATACTGAAATGATGCAGAAGCCGTATCAAGTATTTTTCGGTATCTTTCGCCGGTGCCAGGACGGACGGAATAACGATATGACCGTTAAAACGGTAACGGCGATGCCGACACCGCCGAGCGGTGTTGATGACCAAAGAAATAAACCAAGTGCCGTTCCCCAAAAATGCGGGTATTGTAACAATAATTCCGTAAAATAAATCCGCCGTAAGAATATCATCACCATTATCGCCGTAAAAACGCATAACGAAATGCCTAACAGCATTTGAACCGCAAGCGGCATCTGTGCCGGTAATATCGATTGCCAAAAGCGGATACCGCCGGTACTGCGGCTTAACTGCGAGTCGTCCGTCAAACAGATTTCCGAAACAGCACCGCCGCTCACGCCGAACAAATAAACCATTTCGCCGCTTAAACGTCCCTGCCAATATGTCTGCGAATTCAGCAGCGGAACGTTAGAACCGATGTTTTCGCTGCCGGAAACAGAAGCCTCCGGCTCTTTGGATGAAGAGTCAATTTTTTCCTTAACACTTTGTTGTTTCGCCAACTGCAGCGCATCACGGGTCTTCGCCGACATTGTTTCCAAAAAGGCTGCCGTCGAAGCGTTTTGGTCAATATCCTGACGCTCCCGCCAATCAAGCAGCAGCACCGGTTTTACGTTCGGTTCGTTTGCCGTCAATGCCGTTTGATAATTGATTTTTTCGCTTACACTATTCCAATCTGCCGACCAATGCGTAAACCAGCGTTTGACTTCTTCCAAGCGTCCTGTCGATACCGGCAGCGAATTCAACTGCCGCAATAGATGATGCTGCCGGATTAAGTTCATCGTTATTTGCGATTGTGCTGCCGTATTACCGGTCAAAAACCTGTGCCGTCCTAAATCGATTAACGTGTTCTCGTTGTTGTCCGCTGCCGAAGTGTTCTGCGCCGTTTGTACGGCATAGTCCAACGGCGGCGCACCGGCAGTTTCTTTCGCAATCGTCCAAATCGTTTCCTGAACTTTTACACCTTCAAAAACCGGCAAGGCGCAGCGTAAACGTGAACGGTACAGTATGTTCAAACGCTGCGGATAATCGCTGCCCCAGAAATCAATTTGCCAGCGGTTATTGCCGAGTTGTGTTCCCCGTAAAACTGTTCCGTTGCGAGTCATCTGAATCAATTCGCTGTTCACCGGCAACTGAACGATGCACGTGTCCTGTCCGCTGACTTTAACATCTGCCGCTGCCAGAGCAAGCAGGCTGCCGTCGGGACGGAGCAAAAAACCGGCATCGCACAACGTTATGACCGGTGCCGAATTCGTCCGGTTAATTTTCGCCCGATAATCCTTGTCGGTAACGCGGAACAGAAGTTGTGCCTTGCCGCTGCCGTCTGTGTTTGCGGCGTTTTTTGTCTGATATGTTTCGAGATACTGCAATTCCCAAGGTATCGTTTCCTCGCCGTTTTTCTGCGGCAGTTGTACAAACATTTGTACTGCTGACGTGTCTATATCAGGAAAAATAGCAGGCACGCTGACATCATCAGTTCCTTGTGCTAAAAACGCTTTGATATTCAGGCGGATTTTTCCCGTAAACGGTTTGTTTGGAAACGATGCCGGCGACAGCATTAACACGTACCGTCCTTCGGTTTGTTCCCAAGACCAATTACAGGGCTGTACGGTGTTGCCGGCAAACGATACACCGGCGGACAGGATATTTCGGCAGCGTTCGTCCCAATGCAAGCGGAATTGTGTAAATTCGCCGCCGCTGATTTCGCCGCTAATACCGTAATCGATTGACCAACTGCCGTTTTCCTGATTCAGTGTCAGCCGGGTTTCGCCTTGCAGTTTCGGCTCGTTCGCCTTGACCAACACCTTCGGCATTACCGGTAATTGTTTCGCCGCAATGCCGGCAGCATACGCAGTTCGGCTGTCCGCATCGTATTGCGCCAGCGGAATGACCGCTTCGCCTTTGCTGAAAAATTCCGGTACGGACGGCGTAATACTCGGCTTCGTCCAACCGTGCGGTTCGTCTTGTATTACCGTTAAAACCGAATTGCGGCGGAACAGATTCAGCGTATGTTCTTTCACGTTACAATTCGTAAAGACCAATGCCGGTACAGCGGTAAATACTTCCGGTTCTTTACCGCTGCCCGTAAACGTACCGGTTATTGTAACGGATATTTTTCCCGATGCCGGTCGGCGTAAAAAAATTATTCCCCGATTGGTATCCGCCGATGCGGCGTTGATAGAATACCGGCAAGCGAGCAGGGTATCAAAGTTAGGACCCGGCTGTGCATCCCTGACTTCGACGCGTTCAATCGCTGCTGTTGACGCAGCAAGAAACGGCAACTGAAACACGCCGGCACTTGTCTCAAACAAACCGGATGTTACAAAAACAGACTCTTTGGTATCAAACAGCACGTCGGTTTGGACCTTAACGTCGGGCAAAATCTTTTTCGCCTGAATTCCTAACACCCAATCGCCGCCGATTTGCGTTATATCGTATTGGGCTGCTGGTGCTGCCGTATTTGGTAAAGCAGTGCTGCGGATACCGGAAGGTGTTCCGGGCTGTCCTTCGCCGTACCAAGCGGACAAAAAACCGCTGCTCTGCCCTGACGGCGGAAACACGAGTTCGAGATTATTTTCGGCAGACACGGCTAACATTTTTTTAACCGTCTTCGTCTGCAAAACCTGAAATTGCGGCATCAATACGTTACCGATACCGTTGAAATCCTGCAAAACGAAATCCGCCCGAAGCGTTACCGTACCGGACGGCGGCGAGAGAAACGTTATTTGTGTAACATCGCTGCCGTCTTGACCGGCGAGAGTCTGACTGCTAACCGGTACGGAATCGCATTGAAACTGTCCCGATAACAGCCAGCGGGAATCCGTCTTAATACTGATTTCTGTAACATTATTAAGCAGCGTTTGACTGCCGTCGAATTGCAGCCGAAATAATGTTTTTAATTCCGTTTGTGCCGGTTTTGCCCAAAGCCAAAGATATTCCTCGGCAGCCGGACCGGCGGCAAACAGTGCCGCTGCGGTACCGGAAAACGCTGATTTTTCAGCATCCAAAGCAATGGAAATATTCTCTGCCGCTCCGGTATCAACAACATATTCTCCGCTGCCGTCCGTCCGTTGTACCGCTCCGCAAATACCGTCAAAACGGATACCGGTCATATCTGCCGGAACGTTCAAATGCAGCGTGCTGTTCGGAATTTTCGGAATCGGAAACTCGATAATTTTTGCCGCACCGTTTACCATCCCCGGACTACCGGCGGAATTTTTGGCTAAATTTTCCGTTCCGATACGGACGCTTAATGTATGCTTCCCCGGTAATTCGTTGCTGACCATCAGTGCCGTTACTGTTTCTTTGCCGTTTTGCCGCCGGACGGCTTCAATCGCTTTACCGTCCCAGACTGCCGACAGTATCGGCAGTTTTCCCAGCGTTATCTCCGCTTCGCTGCCGTTGAGGAGTATAACGAAATCCGCCGTAAAATTCGGCTCTGCTGTTATCAGCGACCCCCGATACGTGCTGCTGACGATTGACCAGTGTTTCTGAACATCGCCTGAAGAAAGTGCTGCCGCGGGACGCTGCGGCTGCGATAATATCTTTAGGAATTCGTACGGCAGCCAAACTTCGCTGCCGGTGATATTCTTTTCCGAATCTATCGGATAAAAAACCCGGTACGCTTCTTTTTGCGGTATTTCCGCTGCCGCTGCGGTACCGCAGCAAATTATTGTTACAAAAAGGAGAATGTCCGTTGTATAATTCCGGTTAATAATCGCCGTCGGTACAAAGTTTTTATCATATTCCGTTGAATCACTTACTTTTACCAATGACGTATCAAGCGGTATTTCCGGTTTGACAATCCGTGAACGTATCAGCGTAAAGCCGAGCGAAACGCAGAGTCCGAGGAAAATGCCTGCCGGAATCATTACGTAGCAGTCCGCAGTGCAGCGCGTTATTGTTTCTGTTACACAAAGCAGCAGAATAATCAGCACTGGAGACGAAAATATTTTGCGCGACGTTATCAGTACCGCTGCTAAAAATGCCAGCCATTGAAGAGCCGCCATCGTTTCACGATGCACGATATTAAGCGACTGTTCCCGTTCGGTCGGCAACTCAACGGCTTTCCAATCGGTACTTAACGCCGATGAAAACGGCGGCGTTGCGAGCCAGGGCGATGCTGAAATAACCGTTTCATTCACCCAATAAACCGGCGAGTCCCAAACCGGCTGAATCGATAAATTTGTGCCGCCTTTTACTGCCGGTTCAAATATCTGTGCCGCAACAGAACGGACACAATGCCCTGCACGTTCGCTTTGAATATCCCG
>JAITQJ010000116.1 GCA_031288955.1 Planctomycetaceae bacterium
ACGGCTGCGTTCCCGCAGATAACGGCCGAGTTCACCAATCCGGTAAATACACCGCTGCAACTCGAAGTCAAGTCCGGCGGCAGCATTACATTTGACTTAACGGTCAAGCGTCATCCCGATTGGGACAAACAGCAGAAGTAACATAAAGAGGCGGGTATTCCGCCATCGCTTTTTTTAACCGCGAAAAGGGAAAGCAATTAACAATTAAGAATGAATAATGAATAATGAATAATGAATAATGAGAGAAAACGGATACCTCAATGGTATTAGCGTGTGTCCCCATTCTTCATTCTTCATTCTTCATTATTCATTTATCTTTCGTTTTTTTTGTGGTGAAACACGAGGGGATAGTATCGTTATGGAATAAGCCTGTTGTATAGGAAAGCGGCGGGGCAGCCCTTTGGCAACGTTAATATTCCTCCTTTCAACGCTGCAATATGCCGAAGGAAGGCAACTCGGCGACGAGTTCGATACGTTCTTTCGTAATCGGATGGTCAAAACGCAGTTTCCAAGCGTGTAAAGCAATACCGTCCCTGAACGACAGACGGGAACCGTACTTTATGTCGCCAAGTATCGGATAGCCCCGACTCGATAACTGAAGACGAATCTGATGTTTACGCCCCGTCTGCAAATTGATTTCCAAAAGCGTGTTCTTGCCGATGCGGCGAAGCGTTTTATAACGCAGCAGCGATTCTTTACCGGAAAGATTGTCCGTGATATGAACCTTTCGGTGCCGCTTGTCGTTTTCAAGACGGTCAATACACTCGTCTTCCGGCGGCTGAACAAAACCTTCGACAAGAGCAGCGTAAATTTTTTCAACCGTATGCGTACGGAACTGTTCGTTAATTCGGGCGGCGGCTTTGGACGTGCGGGCAAACAGCACCACACCAGACACCGGAACGTCGAGCCGGCTGACGACACCAAGATAAACTTCGCCCGGCTTATTGTATTTAACTTTAATATACGCTTTGGTTTGCGTCAAAAGTGTTTCCTGACCGGCAGGCAGTCCCATCACGGCAATTCCGCAGGGCTTCACCAACGCAATAAGATGATTGTCTTCGTAAAGAATTTGCATAAACCGTTTGAAACAGACTTCCGTTCGTTCACCGCTCTACTTCCACTGATTGCAGGAACGCCGCAACTTCCTTGCGCAACTGTTCCAGTTCGGCTAGAAACGATTCCGTATGCTGCGTAATGATTGCCGCATCATTTTCCTTACCGGCGGACTCCAATGCCGCCGCCCGCTGCGACAGCGCAGCCGCTCCCAAATTCGCCAGCAAACCCTTCAAACCGTGAACATAAACCGTATAGGTTTTCCAATCTCCCGCCGCTGCCGATTCACGAACATCGGCTGTTTTGCGCACCGCCTCCGTTTGAAGCATATTCAGCATTTGAATATAACGGGCATACGAACCGCCCGCCATTTTCAGTCCTGTCTGTACATCTAATCCCGGTACCATTACGTTCGGCACCACCGCACCAGCCGCAGCACCGGCAGACTTGCGGACTTCCTGCCGTTTTTCCTGCTTCTCCTTCGGCAGCCAGCGCAGCAAAACAGCATTCAGTTTCGACATCTCTATCGGCTTGGAAATAAAATCGTTCAGCCCGTTTTGCAAAAACGTATCTTTCATTCCTGAAACTGCATTTGCCGTCAATGCAATAATCGGCAACTTCTGATATTTTTCACCCGGCAGTTGCCTGATTTTGACAGATGCCTCAATACCGTCCATACCCGGCATCATATGGTCCATAAAAACAATGTCGTAATCCTTTTGCTGCACTAATTCAACGGCAGCCGCCCCGCTTTCCGCAAAGTCCATCTGCATCTCGTACATCAGCAGCAGCCCTTCGGTAACGTTCAGGTTAATTGCTATATCATCGACAACGAGAACCCTCGCCGCCGGAGCGCGGAACTGAACCCGCAGTTCCTCTTCTTCGACCGTCTCATAGACATCGGCAACATCATTGAGCAGATTGGCTATCGGGAGCGAATAAACCGGCTGCAATAATGTATGCACCTTACTGCCCTGAACGATTCCGGCACTGTCGGCGAGCAGAACAATTTTTGCATCGGTTATGGATTCCGCTAATACCGCCGCAACACTTTCGTGTGCATACGCCGGCAGCAGAATATATTTGTACGGTAACTGATTGATAATTTTCGCCAACTTGGTTTTATCGCTTGCTATTCTGTACAACACGTTCAAGTTGTCCAGCGTTTCGGTCAGCGGCTGCACATAATTGAGACGCGGTTCATATACCAGCAGCGGCTGACTGTCCGGTTCAGGAACGACCGCAAACGGAATATCGTATTCGATTTCCTGCGGAACACGCACGGTGAACGTGCTGCCTTTGCCGTACACACTGAAAAACGATATTTCACCGCCCATCAGTTGCACCAGATTTTTCGTAATTGCCAAACCTAAACCGGTGCCTTCTTTGCCCCAATTCCCTTTTTGGTCGAGTTGAACGAATTCATCGAACAGACGGGACTGCTCCTCTTCTTTAACACCGGTGCCGGTGTCGGTTACCGTAAATTGCAGCGTTACTTTATTCTTTTCCTTTTTGAACACATCAATAGACAGCGTAACCGAACCCGTATTGGTGTATTTTGCTGCATTGGAAAGCAAATTGAGCAGTATCTGCCGAATACGGTTGGTATCACCGATAAGATTGTTCGGTATCCGTGAATCGATAAACACAAAAAAGTCGAGTGCCTTTTCCCTAATTCGGGGACGAATCATATTGATGAGATTGTTGACCGAAGACGACACCGGATATTTTTCGGACGCAATTTGAAAGTGTCCCGATTCTATCTTGGAAAAATCGAGTATGTCGTTGATAATCGACAACAGCGATGCACAGGCGTGTTTGATATTGGAAGCGTAATTGTGCATCTGCGGCGTTAAGTCAGAACCGCTGCGCAGTATCAGTTCGGACATTCCTGAAATCGTGTTCATCGGCGTACGAATCTCGTGACTCATTTTCGCAAGAAAAACCGATTTGCTGCGTTCCCGTTCTTCAGCGACATCTTTCGCCTTGTTGATCCGTATCAGAATAAGACTCAATGCGGTCATCAAAATCAGTCCGACAGAACCGATGACGATTCGGATTGTCCGTTCTTCGGCGTAATAATGTTCCGTTGGAATGAGAGAACAGATATACCAGCCGTTGGACAATTCGTTAGAATAAAGAATTCTTTTCACGCCGTCGTAACCGACGTAAGAATAGGCGGACAAACAGCGTCCCGTTGTGTCTGCCTTTGCTCCAATCATTTTTTCGGCAAGTTTCGCTTCGGCATCGCCGATTTCACTGGATAATTTGTCGAGAAGAAGAGGATTCGGACTGATAATGACGCGGACATCTTGGTCGAATAAGCAAATGTTCGCTCTGTTGGCAACGCGGATACTTTGCAGATATTCAGCGATTTCGTCAATCAGAATATCGCAGCCGATGACTCCGCGTATTTTACCGTCTGGAGCGGTTAATTTTTGCGTCAATGAAATAATCATTTTGCCGCTGGCAAACGACATATACGGTCTCGTATAATTGATTTTGCCGTTGTCTTTCGTCATCGCACCGGTGTACCAGGGACGGTTTTTCGGGTCGTAATCGGCAGGCGGCACCCAGCGTTCGCCGTCAATATAATGTCCGTCAACGTAACAGAAAACGACAAATGCCGGCTTTTGTAGTTGTCCCCAATGATGAAACCGCTGGATGATTGTATTGAGCGTTTGCAGTGATTCGGCACTGTCAGCGTTATCGGGAACGGCGAATTCCAGAAGGTGTAACATTCCTTCGGCATCGTTGAGCATTGAGTTGACCTGTACTTGTGCGGAAAAGATTAACTCGTTTCCGTTGTTATCGATATGCTGCCGGACGGTCAATCCGATGTACCAGAAGCAGATACCAATCATCAGGAGAAATGCCGCCATCACGAAGACCAGTTGCGAATAGCGTTCGTTTATAAATTGGATGGTTCGCATCGAGGTTGGGAGGTTAGCGGCAGACGACTGCTGCCGAACAGAAAAGATTATACCATAATTTGAGACAATAAATATATTTTCGCCTTATGCACACGAGCGAGAGGCGTACGCCCCCTGATGATATTCCCCCCATTTATAAAAGAATCTCTAGACAGCCTTTTATGTATTAGACTTGTTCGGTAACCGGAAAATAGGCAAACTGTACAAATTTGATAAAATAAAACGTAGGCTTTTACAAGGTTTTATCCAATATTCGGCAGTTACCGAACAAGTCTAATGAATAATGAATAATGAGGGAAAACGGATAACCGGTGTCTTCATTATTCATTATTAACTATTCATTACCTTACCGTCTCCGTCTCCAATTACGGACGGGGTTCCTGTATTCTGCACAATGAACCCAAGGCTGTGGATCCAGTAAGCACCGTCGGGCAGTTGCGACCCCACAACGATGCCAGCGGAAACTGTGTCAACCGCTGAAAGGAGTACGGCGAGAGAGAGAGAGAGAGAGAGAGAGAGAGAGAGAGAATGTCATAGTTTTTCTCCTGTTGGAAAGTGTTTCTTTGCGATGATGTGCCGCAAAGTGAGGGGAAAACGGATGCCTTCCTTACCCGTGATTATACGGCAAAGACTGCGCCAAACTAAAAGCAAAGTTCGGCAACCGTTCAAGCCATCATAATCAACAAGTTAAAGAGATTATAACAGACTTTCGCAAAAGGTGCAAGGGGGGTAAAAAATTGCAAGCGGACCGTGAATATGCCCTAACCGGTTGACTTTCCCGTGTCAAGCGTTAAAATAACGGGGCGGTTGTACCTTGTCGGCACTGTGCCGGAAAGGCTGAATACCGTTCTCAACCTTCTATGTCTAAAAATGGCTAAATACGTTTACAGTTTCGGAAAAGACGGCACCGATGGTGACGCAACGATGAAAAATCTCCTCGGCGGAAAAGGCGCAAACCTCGCCGAAATGGCAAAAATCGGACTCCCTGTTCCCTCCGGCTTCACCATAACCACCGAAGTCTGCACCTTTTTCTACGACCACGGCAGAACCTATCCGCCGGAACTCAAAAGCGAAGTCGAAACCGCGATGAAGCAAATCGAAGAAACGATGCGCAAAAAATTCGGCGATACAAACGACCTACCGCTCCTCGTCTCCTGCCGCTCCGGTGCAAGAGAATCAATGCCCGGTATGATGGACACCGTTCTCAATATCGGTCTTAATGACAGAACCGTTGAAGTCCTCGCCAAAAAAGCCGGCGACGAACGATTCGCCTGGGACTGCTATCGCCGGTTCGTCCAAATGTACGGCGATGTCGTTCTCGAAATGAAACCGAAATCCAAAACCGATATTGACCCGTTCGAGGAAATCCTCGAAGCCAAAAAGAAAAAAGCCGGGGTCAAACTCGACTCCGAACTGAAAGCCGAACACCTCAAAGAACTCGTTAAAGAATTCAAGGCAGCCGTCAAAAAACAGACCGGCAAAGATTTTCCCGACGACCCGATGGAACAAGTCTGGGGCGGTGTCGGTGCCGTCTTCGGTTCGTGGATGAACGACCGCGCAATGGTTTATCGCCGGATGAACGGTATTCCGCACGATTGGGGGACAGCCGTCAACGTTCAGGCGATGGTCTTCGGCAATATGGGCGATGACTGCGCTACCGGCGTTGCATTGACCCGAAACGGTGCCAACGGAACACCGGGAATCACCGGCGATTATCTCATCAATGCCCAGGGCGAAGATGTCGTTGCCGGTATTCGTATGCCGAAAAAGATTGAAGAATCGCTCAAAAAGGATATGCCGAAGGTTTGGGTGCAGTTCTCCGACGTGGCAATGAAACTGGAAAATCATTACCGCGACATTCAGGACATTGAGTTCACGATTGAACGGCAAAGTCTCTGGATGCTCCAAACCCGAAACGCCAAACGGACAGGTTTTGCCGCAGTCCGTGCCGCCGTTGATATGGTCAACGAAGGGCTTATCACGCCGGATATGGCGATTGCCCGTATTCCCGCTAACGATGTTACGCAACTGTTGCAGCCGGTTTTCAGCGGAACAGGTCTCAAAGGGAAAACGCCGCTCGTCAAGGGCATTAACGCCGGTCCCGGAGCGGCAAGCGGTCAAATCTGTTTCCAGCCGGACGATGCGGAAGCGATTTGGCAGAAAAATAACGATGCGAAAATTATTCTCGTGCGCCGGGAAACGACACCAGAGGACCTTCGCGGAATGAAAGTCGCCCAGGGTATTTTGACGGCATTCGGCGGGGCGGCTTCGCACGCGGCGTTGGTCAGCCGGCAAATGGGAAAGGCTTGCGTTTGCGGATGCGACGGTATCGAAATTGATTACAAAGCCGAAACGATGACCGTCGGCGGACAGAAATTCAAGAAAGGCGATTGGATTTCTGTCGATGGCTTCACCGGCAACGTCTATGAAGGGCAGGTGCCGACTTCGCCGAGCGAAATTCTGCAAGTGCTTTTCGAGAAATCGCTCAAAGCGAAAGATGCCCCGCTCTATCAGCGGTTTCAGCAACTAATGAGTTGGTCAGACCGGTTCCGCAAACTCGGTATCCGAACCAACGCCGACAATCCGAAAGAAGCCGAAAGAGCGATTGCGCTCGGTGCCGAAGGAATCGGTTTGACGCGGACGGAGCATATGTTCTTTGACCGGATTGACGATTTCCGGCGGATGATTCTTTCGGAAACCATCGAAGCCCGCGAAGAGGCTTTGAAACCGCTCCTCAAATACCAGCGGGAAGACTTTGAAGGCATCTTCCGGGCGATGAAGGGACGACCGGTTACGGTTCGGCTCCTTGACCCGCCGCTGCACGAATTTGTACCGCACGAAGCCAAAGAGCAAGAAGAGTTGGCGAAGAAGATTGGTATGAAGAAGGAGAATATTGCTGCGCGGGTTCACGAACTTGCCGAGTCAAACCCGATGCTTGGTCATCGCGGCTGCCGATTGGGTATTGTGTATCCCGAAATTACGCGGATGCAGGCTCGTGCTATCTGTGAAGCCGCCGTCAACGTGATGAAGGAGGGAATCGACGTTCATCCTGAAATTATGATTCCGCTCGTCGGCAACGTTACGGAGTTCCGGCATCAGGAAAAGATTATCCGCGAAGTTGCGTCGCAGGTATTCAAAGAAAAGGGCATTACGGTCGATTATCTTGTCGGAACGATGATAGAGATTCCGCGTGCTGCCGTTACTGCCGATGAAATTGCGAAGGGTGCAGAGTTCTTCAGTTTCGGTACGAATGACTTGACGCAGACGGGCTTGGGCATTAGCCGGGACGATTACGGGGCGTTCATTAACGAGTATCAGGAACTTGATATATTCCCGGCAGACCCGTTCCAGACGCTTGACCAGGACGGCGTAGGACGGCTCATCAGAATAGCGGTTGCCGGCGGTCGGGAGACGCGTCCTGACATCAAGTTAGGCATTTGCGGCGAACACGGCGGCGACCCCGCATCGGTGAAGTTCTGCCACAAGGTCGGCTTGAATTACGTCAGTTGCTCTCCGCTGCGTTTGCCGGTTGCGAGATTGGCAGCGGCACAGGCGGCGATTCAAGAGAAAAAGGAAAAGGCTTGCTGCAAATGTAACAAATAGTTTTGTCAGCACAAACAAGGACGGAGGGGTTACGCCCTCCGGCTTTTTGCCGCAATCATACCGGCGTG
>JAITQJ010000157.1 GCA_031288955.1 Planctomycetaceae bacterium
GGGAGCTTTTTGACGTGCCGGAGCAGTATTGACGCATCGGACGGAAATCCGTAATATCCGTCTGCGGAGGTCATCGAACGTTGAGATTGGTTACAATATTATTTCTCATTGCTTTTACCGGCTGCGCCTCTTTCGGCGAGCGGAGTATGAAAATACGCAGCGACTTTGCCGGCGGTAATCTGGAATCCGCAAAAACAGAAATCGATAAAAGTCTCAAAAAGAACCGCCGGAAAGAAGGTGATTTACTGAAACTTAATCAAGCCGTCATCGAACTGTCAAGCGGCAATACCAAAAAAGCGGAGCAACTTTTGCTCGAAGTCCGAAACCGGTTCGACCAAAACGAAAACGAACAAATAAAGCGGGCAAGTGAAAAAGCCGCCGCAATGCTTCTTGATGATAATGCCGCTGCGTACGCCGGTGAAGATTACGAAAAAGTGTTAATCCGCGTTTTCCTTGCACTGGCAAATCTAATGCACGACGGCGGCGATGCTAACGCTTATGCGCTGCAAATCGGACAAAAACAGAACGAAATCATTCAGAAAGGTGCATTGCCGTCCGTGTCCGGTGATGACAGAAAAAACATCAATCTGAAAGCCGAATCGTACCGGCAGATTGCGATTGGTGCGTATCTTGCCGGTACATTGCAGGAAGAAACGTTTCGCAACTTCGATGATGCCCGGAAAAATTACGAAGCCGTATGTGCCTGGGAACCGGTCTTTTCGCAGGGACACAAAGATTTAGAGCGGGCAAAAACCGGCGTGCCGTGCCGGCAGGGAAACGGCATCGTGTACGTTATCGGTCTCGTCGGTACCGGTCCGTACAAGATGCAGGAAAATTGCGAAGTGTTGCAGGCGGCTCAATTTATGACAACGGCAATGCTGTCGATGATGTCGAACAGACCGATGGTACCCGATTTCGCTCCCGTAATGATACCGTGTATTGTCCGTCCGCCGGAAACAGTATCTTCGCTTGCCGTTTCAATCGACGGCAAATGGAAATCGCAAACGGAAACATTGACGGACATCGGCAGAATGGCGGAAGAGCAGTTTGAAGCCGTAAAGCCGCAAATCATTGCCCGTGCGGTACTTCGGCGGGCAATGAAAAAAGCCGTCGTGTACGGAGTCAAGGAAGGCACGGATTCGAATCCTTGGGTGAGTTTGGCATTGGAACTCGGCGGTATTCTTTGGGAATCGTTTGAGACGGCGGATACCCGTTGCTGGAATTTGCTTCCGGCAGAGATACAGGTAACCCGTCTAGAAGTTCCGGCGGGAGAACATCAGTTGACATTGCAGCCGTACAGCCGGATATATTCGGCGGCGTACAATCGTTTTGTGATTTCGGCGGATTCGGTTGGTGCGGGCAGCGAAGAAAGTTGCACGATACGGGTTGAACCGGGACGAAACACATACGTTCTTGCCAACTTCCCTGGTACCAAACTCGTTGGCAAAATATCCGCCAGCCGGTAACGCTATTTTCCGGTGTCGCCGCCGTTAGACGCAAAAATCAGGCAGCATTGCCGTAACCTCGCAATACCGCATCAAATTTATGGTATAATGACATCGGAGGTTTGTTATGTTGCGACATAATAGGTTTGCTCGGCACTGCCGGAGTTGGATAAAAACCTTGTAAAAGCCTATTTTTCGGCTGCCGAACGAATCTGATGAGTTATATTGTACCGATGACAAAACTTCAATGCGGATATGCAACTCGAATTTGAACAACCGCTATGCCTCTTCGGGCTGCTTTTGCTGGCAGTGATTTTTTTGGGGTATCGGCAGTCGCTCGTCGATTTTTCACGCCGGCAGCGGAAAATTTCGCTCTGCGTCCGCTCACTGATTCTCGTTCTACTGGTACTCGCCCTCGCCGGTTTGACTATCCTCAAAGCGTCAAATAAGCAGCGGCTCATTTTCGTTACCGATATGAGCCGAAGCGTTGAAGATAAATGTGTTATCAAAAGTAAAGAATATCACGGAGCAGCGGCAGAAACTTCATTCGGCACAGCAAATGAGACAAATATCGCCGAAGGTATCGAAAAAGCACTCTCTCTCGTCCCGCCGGAGTACGTGCCGCATCTCGTCTTATTCAGCGACGGCAATGATACAACAAAGGCGGAGATTGCGGCAATCCTCTCCGGCTGCGTTTCTTCGGGACGGACAGCAATTATTTCGGCAATTCCGGTCAGCGGTTCCGATGCACCGGAAATTCAACTCGCCGAAGTTAAAAGTCCCAACAGCAGCGTCCGCGAAGGCGAACCGTTTACGCTTGATGCCGTTGTGCAGAGCAATACCAAAACGAACGCATTGGTAATGCTTTATCGGGATGCTTTCAAGATAGCCGAAGTCCGTAAACAACTGCAAGCGGGAGAGAACAGCGTCCGCTTTAATCTGACGGCAACCGATAAGAAACAACAGGAATATACCGTTGAAGTCAGACCGCCCGATGCCGGGTCCGATACGATTGCCGAAAATAACCGGCTGCAAGTTGTCGTTGCTGCCGAAGGCAAACCGCGGGTTTTGATACTCGATAACGAACCGGCAACAATGCGGGACTTTGCCGCAGCACTGAAAGAACAAGACATTGCTGCGGATATTCGTCCGCCGGAAGCAATGACGGGGACATTACAACTACTCGACCAATACGATGCCGTTATTTTAGGAGATGTACCGGCGACGGCATTTTCGTTACAACAAATGAATCTTTTCCGGCAATACGTCAGCGAACTCGGCGGCGGACTAATGATGCTCGGCGGCGACCAATCGTTCGGACTTGGCGGTTATTACAAAACGCCGATTGAAGAAATCTTGCCGGTACGCTGCGATTTACCGAAAGAAAAAGAAAAACCGTCGATTGCGATGTGTCTTGTCATTGACCGCAGCGGTTCGATGGGCGGACAAAAAATGGAATGGGCGAAAGATGCCGCCAAAGCCGCCGTGGAACTATTAACGCCCAAAGATTTCGTTGCCGTCATCGCGTTCGATAACGAAAGTTATCTCGTGAGTCCGATGCAAAGTGCCGCTGCCGTCTCAAGTATCAACGCAGCAATTTCATCAATCGAACCGGCTGGCGGGACAAACATTTATCCTGCACTCGCCGAAGCGTTTGAACAGTTGCGAAAAACGCCCGCCAAGTTGAAACACGTGATTTTGCTGACGGACGGACAAAGTGCGCCCGGTGATTTTGAGGGTATCGTCCGGCAAATGACTTCGGAATTGATAACGGCTTCAATGGTCGGTGTCGGCGAAGCGGACAATGAGTTGCTGAAACGTTTGGCGGACATCGGACGGGGACGGCATTACGCTTGCAACGACCCGCAGGCAATACCGCAGATTTTTGTGAAAGAAACGATAGCGGCGAGCCAATCGGCACTGCACGAGGAACCGTTTGTGCCGATTGTCGTTTCACCGGCACAAGTGTTAGACGGCATCGATATAGACTCGGCACCGCCGCTGCTCGGTTATGTTGCCGTACAGAACAAGGCGGCAGTCCGGTTTGTCTTGGCGGCAGGCGGCAGCGACCCGCTGTTGGTCTTTCACCGTTACGGTTTAGGTACAGCGGCGGTATTCACATCGGATACCAAGTCCCGCTGGGCGGCGGAATGGCTGGCGTGGCAGCCGTTCGGTAAATTCTGGGCACAGATTATCCGCAGCATTATGCGGCAAAACAGCAGTGCGGGGCTGCGGGGTGTAACAATGACGTTAACAAAGAGCGGCAAGTCTGTACATATCGCCGTTGATGCTGTTGATGCAGCAGAACAGTTTATGAACGGTACCGAAGTGGAAGTTACGAAAACAGACAATCATATTTTACCCGGTACGGCGCAGCGGAGTAGTCCGGTAGTGCTGCATCAAACGGCACCGGGGCATTATTGCACGGACATATCTGACGATGCGGGGTCGCTGCTGACGGTATCGCTCAAATCTGCGGGCAAGGTTTTATGGCGGGAGTCGCGGGGTTTGACGCAGGATTATCCGTTAGAACTGCGGATACAGCCGGCGAATGAAACGTTGTTAAAATCGCTTGCGGACTCGACGGGCGGTTTGTACAATCCGCTGCCGGAGGACTTGGCGAAATTCAAAACGGACAAGACTGTACAGCAGCCGCTGCCGCTGCGGAACTATCTGTTGGCATTAGCGGCGTTCCTGTTCGTGTTGGACGTGTTTTTGCGGCGGGTATCTTTGAAAGAAAGCGGGAAAGAGTAGCGATAAATGTGAGGTATCGGCAGTTCTCCCGCAGGTGTTTAATGTTTAGACTCTTGTCTAGTATCTCACATATTTTTGGTATTGCTTAATTTTGTATAGATAGTTAATTACTCTCGACAAAGGATATGTCTAAACTTGAAAAAGCAGACGGTAAGAAAATAACCATTGAATTTTCTGCCCTCCGTCAAGAGGATAAGGATTACGTCAAAGAACAACTCGAAGCGAAAACGGAGTTGCCCAAGCGGGAAAAATAATACAACTGAAAAAACTCCTCTGCCCGTAAAATTCGAGCAAAAGCAAAGTGTGTTTGCCGGTGATGGGGTACCTCCCCCCTTTCTTTTGACCGGAAAGCAGATTACAATGCAGTCCCGCCGGTACGGTTTTATTCCACAGCCCCTTTCTATTAAATCAGATTGATGTTCGTTCTTGCCCTCATTTTTGTTATCCTCTTTGCTGTTTTTGTTACCGTTGATATTTTTCGTCCTGTCATTCAGGAATGGATGACCAGTCGTTTTGTACAGAGTGCCCAATCCTACGTCAAACCGGCGTTGAAGAAACATTTTCTCGGAATTGAAGCAGACGACCTGTATATCGTTTCCCGCTCATTCCAAAAAATGGTGCAAATCGAACTGTACCGCGAAATCCAAAATTTTCTCAAAGGAAAAGATGTCATCCGTTCCGGTGCCATTGAATCACAGTTTCACAGCAACCGGCTCAATGACTGTCTTATGGATAGTCGCCGCGAGTTTATGCCGCTCAAATACAACGAAGTGGACATCGGTGAAGAAAAACCCATCCGTTGTCTCAATAACGTTCTCTATCTTTGGTACGAAGGTTCTGTGCCGATGGCACTGCTGCTCATTGAGGACGGTTCGCAACAGGTGCAAATGCTGTATGTTGATATTGCTGTGCCGAAAAATTGTCAGGCAGGACCGGAAATCGAACAAATTATGAAACGGCTCGAAGAAGCCATCAAGGGTTGCGAATCGTACAAACGCAAAATTATTTCGTTTGAATCTTCCAGCCTCAACTTTGGTGCATCCGAAACGCAAATCAAGGTTCACCATCTCCGGCAGGTAGAGCGGGAGCAACTGATTTTACCGGAAAAGACCATTGACCTGCTGGAACGGAATCTGCTCCACTTTGTCGAAAAACGGCAACTGCTGAAAGAGCGGGGCTTACCCACGAAAAAGGGCTTACTGTTTTTCGGACCGCCCGGCACCGGCAAGACACACACATTGCATTACATCATCGGGCAACTGAAAAAGGAATATACGACCTTCCTCATCACGGCAGAACAGGTTGAACATCTGGGAATGTACTGTCAACTTGCCCGGCTTGTGGAGCCGGCGATTATCATTTTAGAAGATGTGGACATCATTGCCCGTTCACGCGGACGCGTCAGTGAACCGGCACTGAATAAACTGCTCAACGAAATGGACGGTCTGAAAGAGGATTCCGATTTGATTTTCCTTTTGACGACAAACCGTCCCGATAATTTAGAAGAAGCCATCCGCAACCGTCCGGGGCGGATTGACCAGGCGATTGAATTTCCCAAGCCGGATAAAACAGGACGGATAAAGTTAGCGCAACTTTACGCCTGTGGGATTGAACTGGCGGATGCCGAAGCAGAGGCAATCGCAAACCGCACGGAAGGGGCAAGTGCTGCGTTCATCAAAGAATTGCTGCGGCGTTCGGCTCAATTTCTGTTAGAACGAGATGAAAAATCCTTGAAATTTGATACTGCCGATTGGGAAAATGCTCTGAAAGAAATGCTGACCGGCAGTTCCTTTGGTGTTCTGCAACTCGGTGAAGAAGACAGGTTTATACTGTAAGGCAACAAAATGACAAAAAATTGAGCAAACAATGATTTTGCAATTCGTTCCAGTAAGGTATAATGGCGGTTGTTTTGTTTGCTCAATATCAAATGCCTTTTTCTATCATCAACGGCAGGGTGATTGACCCAAGTTGCCGGATTGACCAAATTTGTAATCTGCGGCTGCACGACGGAAAAGTTGTTTCTGTCGGAATGCCGCCCGCTGACGATGACGTTATCTACGATGCCGAAGGGAAAATTGTAACCCCCGGCTTAATCGATATGCACGTCCATCTTCGCGAACCCGGCAGAGAAGAAGACGAAACGATTGATACCGGTACACGGGCTGCCTTACACGGCGGTTTTACCTCCATCGTTTGCTGTCCCAACACCATTCCGCCGACTGATACTCAAGCCTCCGTCGAGTTCATTCAGCAGCAAGCCGTCCGCAGTAAAAACTGCAACGTTTACGTAATGTGCTGCATTAGTAAAAACCGCGAAGGAAACGAACTCGCCGAATTAGGTCAACTCTTTGAAGCCGGTGCGGTTGCGTGCAGCGATGACGGTTCGCCGGTCGAAGATGCCGAATTGACACGCCGCGCTCTAGAGTATTGCCTGATGTTCGACAAACCGCTATTAAGTCATAGCGAAGTAACCTCGCTGACCAAAGGCGGCGTAATGCACGAAGGACTCGTTTCGCTGCTGCTCGGTTTGCGGGGAATGCCCGTTGCCGCAGAAGATGTCGCTGTCGTACAGGATATTACGCTTGCGGAAATCACCGGCGGCAGACTGCACGTGATGCACGTTTCCAGCAAAGGGGCGGTTTCGGAAATCCGCCGGGCAAAAGAACGGGGTGTCAGCGTTACTGCCGAAGTTACACCGCATCACTTGACGCTTACGGACGAATGTTTGAAAACATTTGACTCGAACTTTAAGATGAGTCCGCCGCTGAGGAGCAGAGAACACGTGGAGGCGTGTATCGAAGGCTTGCGGGACGGAACGCTTGATGTGATTGCTTCCGACCACGCTCCGCACGCCGCCGAAAAAAAAATGCGTGAACTTGACCAAGCCCCGTTCGGTATCGTTGGTTTGGAAACGACGCTGCCGGTTATTGTAACGAAAATTATCCGTCCGGGGATATTAGATTGGAGTACCGCTGTTGAAAAGATGACGGTAAATCCGGCGCGGGTGCTGGGCATTGCGAAAGGAACATTGCAGCCCGGTGCAGATGCTGATGTTACAATCATTGACCCGGATTATTGCTGGACGGTATCGGCAGGCGATTTGCACAGCAAGAGCAGAAATTCGCCATACCTCGGCTGTACGTTATACGGCAAAGCCGAAGCCGTATTTATCGGCGGGGTACGGAAGATATAGTTGACAAGCGTGAAGCCGTCAGGGATAATGAAGCGGTGCTGTGGAGTTGTGCCTTTATTAAGCAATACGATGTTGACAACAGAGGAAATTAAGAGACGCTCGATACCTCTTGCACAACAATATGGTATTGCCAAGTTGGCGTTGTTTGGTTCGTATGCCGCCGGTCAGGCAACCGATGCGAGTGATGCTGATTTTTTAATCGAAAAAGGCGATATGACTGACCTGCTTCAGTTTTACGGTTTTGTCAATGCACTCGAAGACGAATTGGGAATACCGGTAGATGTCCTGACGTATCAATCGATTCAGGATTCTCTGCTCAATCAGTCTCCGCTTCAGGAAGTCATTCTCTATGAACGAACGTGATAAGGCTGTACTGATAAAATTACTCCAGTACATTCAGGAAATCGAAGAAACGATTGAACGGTTTGATGCGAATTTGCAAACTTTCAAATCAGATTTTGTTGTGAAAAACGCTCTTTCTATGTGTTTGTTGCAAATCGGTGAATTAACCGCTCATCTCACAGATGAGTTTAGACTCCGCCATTCTGATTTGCCGTGGCGGGATATAGTTGCTGTACGAAATCGTGCGGCTCACGGTTATAATGCGATGGATTTGGAACTCGTTTGGGGAATGATTCAAAACAGAATACCGGAATTGAAAGATTTTTGTGAAAAGATATTGTTGGAATCCGGCAAGTAACCAATTACCATAAAAACTGAATTTATTTTACACCAACTATCCCCCTGTGTTTAACTCGCCGCTTTATTTTATTGCTCTTTGGCTCGTGCCGCTCTTTGCGGTGTTGTATTGGTACGCCTTCAAACGGCAGCAGAGGACATTGGCGGGCCTCTTTGAAAAGCAGATGGCAGAGCGTCTCGTCCCGAAAATCAGTACCGGACGCACGGTTTTTGCAGCAGGGTTGACACTCCTCTCGCTGACGCTCGGCATCATCGCCCTTGCTGGTCCGCTGTTCGGTGTTTATGATGAAAAAGTCTCGCAAACCGGCACTGATGTTTTTATTTTACTCGACGTTTCCCGGTCAATGCTTGCCGAAGATGTTGCTCCAAACCGGCTTGCCCGCGCTAAGTCGGACATTCAGGATTTGCTCGGTAGAGTTGCCGGAGACAGGATCGGTTTGATTGTCTTTGCCGGCAAACCGATTGTCAAAGTGCCGCTGACAACTGACCAAGGATTTTTTCTTGAAGTGCTGCGTGAAATCAATACGAATTCTGCACCCCGCGGCGGTACAGCCATCGGCGATGCTGTCCGCAAAGCGTTGAGTGTGATGCCGCCGGACGCTGCCCGGCAACAGTCGCTTGTACTGATAACGGACGGTGATGACCAGGAATCGATGCCGCTCGAAGCCGCCAAAGAGGCTGCCGGATGCAATGTCCGAATCCTGACAGTAGGTTTAGGCGATACAAAGGAAGGCAGCCGTATTCCGCTTCGGGACGAGAACGGCACTTTGACGTATCTGAAGCATAATGGTCAGGAAGTTTGGTCGAAGGTGAACGAAGCGGAGTTAGAGACGATAGCAAAAATAACGGGCGGTGCCTTTGTCTCTGCCGGTACGAAGTCATTTGATTTGGGAGCAATTTATGCTGACTCCATCGGCAAACTGCAAGGTACGGCAGCCGGTACAGAGCAGCGTCAAAAGTCGCAGCAGCAGTACCAGATATTCCTGTTCGTTAGTATTTTGTGTTTGCTGGGCGTTTTAACGCTGCAACTCTAATGATTTTTACTCGTTCAGAAAACCGTACTCATATACTTTCGGCTCAATCTTTTTTGCCAATACTTTAACGGTATCACGCAAGGCTTTAATAAGAACGTTGTACGCTTCGTCTGCTGATTTGGTTTTCATTGTTCCTCTTTCGCTGCGTCCCTGAAAGTATTCCCGAATATCGTAATACGAAGCATTAACGGAAACCGTTTTATCGCTTTTTGTTTTTGCGTGGTAATAACGCCAAAGTTCACGTCCTGCACCAAGCACCGCTTCGGCTTCTTTGCTCAACTTTTTTCCTTTGAGAAAACCGCTCATAAAACGGGAGTCAAACTTTTCTCTCGCATTGACTTCCGTTTCCGTGAACGGTATCCAATGATTGACTCCGTGTGCTGACAATATTCTGTTTTGTCCGTGAAATAAAGTGTAGAGCAAACAGTCATTTTGAAAATCAATGTCTGTTTTCCAGCCGTCATTCGGATATAAAAACTGGTCGCGGTCATTGAGGTAGGTATGTTCAATACAAAGCCGTACCGCAAAGTAGATACTCCCCTCAATTAGGTTTTTTACATTAAAGGCAAAATAATTAAAATGACGCGTGCCTTCTGTTACGGTAATATAAGGCTGATTTTTGTTAATCAAATCAGGAGCAGGGTTTGCCATAAAACCTACTGCCGTATTTTTTGAATCATCAAATTCTTTTATCCAGCCGTTTATGGAATGTCTTGTGCCAGCCCAGAACTTCTTCGTTCCGCCTCCTTCGGCTATATCAAGTTCGATACTTTTGGGAAACGATTTACCGTTCAAGTCCCAAATCGTAAATCCAATCGGGAACTTTCCATAGACATTATCAAAAGTATCGGCACGAATGATAAATCCGTCCTTGAACTTTGCTTTGAAGCACTTCCTAAATCGGCTAAAGTTTTGACTGTTGACAAAATTGGG
>JAITQJ010000008.1 GCA_031288955.1 Planctomycetaceae bacterium
CCCCGTCATAACCGCCCAACAAAGCGGCGTATTCATTGAGCGGTGCCGTTGTACCGTGATGGGCGAAAACCCCGTCTGTAAGCACAATCGGACGTTCGTGCAGTTGCAGATTCGCATCCAGTTTGTCCTTCAAATCGTTTGTGTCCCTGTGCCGGAACGTTATTGGCACACAGCGTTTGCGGCGAATCCGTTTAGCGGCTTCAAACAGGGAATAATGCGCCGCTTCATCGATAAAAATCCGGTCAAAGGTTTTTTCCAGCGATTCGAGCAGCATCAGATTAGCGGCATAACCCGATGCGGTGTACAAGGCGTGTTCGGTTGCAAACATATCGCAGATACGCCGTTCGACTTCAAATACCGGCGGCGAAGTAAAAGCGGTACGGGTCGTTGCGGTGCCGACTCCGTAATGCAGGACGGATTCACACGTTGCGGCAAGCACTTCGGGATTGGCTTGCAAACCGAGATAGCCGCTGCCGGCGAAATAGAGATAGACTTTACCGGCAACGGTAATCATTGCGTCGGGCGGACCGTCGAAACTGAACGTTTCTTCGAGAGATGCCTGAATTGCCGTTTTCGGAACGGAAGCACTGCGCAGCGGTGCATCGTGGAAGGTAAATTGCCGCATAGTTAATAACGGGGTAATGAATAATTGCGTTTTGCGGATAGTAACGTTTTTGCCGTTTTGAGGCAAGAGAGAGGAAGAAATTGATAATTCTCAAAAAATTTTTTTTTTTTTTTTTTTTTTTTCTCCATTACTTGACTTTTCTGATTAAAGGGATAAAATAGGATAGGTAATTTAGAAACCCCAAAAAGGAGAACATCTATGAAGAACATCGTTTGTTTGGTTGCCCTTGCGTTGGCTGTCAGTTTTGCCGCCAATGCTGTTGCCGAAGAGAAGCAGAATGCCGCTCCGGCAGAAAAAGGGACAGTTGTAAGCGTCCGTCCGGGAGCCGATTGTCCTTGCGTCAATCCGTGCCAGCCCTGCGGACCGTATTACTATCCGCCGGTTGCCTACCGCGTCGGTCTTTTCGGACATTTGCGTCCGGTTGTTTACGCACCGGCTTATCGTCCGTACTACTATCCATACCATTATCCGTACTATCGCGGTTATTATCCCCCGGCGTACGCTTGGTAACGGAGTGTGTACTGTTTCCGGTATCAATTCGTTCCGCAAGAACAAATTGCTGCCGGATTCGGTATGCGTTCAAAATTGTCTGCCGGATTCTTGCCCGTCTCTTGACAAAAACGTTAACCTCCGTATCCTATTAGTATGCCTCAAATTGACTATTACGAAGTCCTGAACGTTTCCCGGAATGCTTCCAAGGACGAGATTTCCGCCGCTTACCGGAAATTGGCGATGAAATACCATCCTGACCGCAATCCCGGCGATGCAGAAGCCGTCGAACAGTTCAAACTTTGTGCGGCTGCTTATGAAATTCTCGGAAACGATGAAAAACGCTCCATTTACGACCAGTACGGACACGCCGGTTTGGATTCCGCCGGCGGAAGTACGCAGTTCCGCGATGTTAACGATATTTTCGGTGCTTTCGGCGACTTGTTCGGTTCGTTTTTCGGCGGACGCGGCGGTTACGGCGGTAAAACGGTTACGCCCGGCAACGATGTCCGCTGTAATCTGACAATCGATTTGCACGAAGCCGCACGGGGTATTACCAAAGAAATCATATTTCGCCGTCACGAAACGTGTCAGACGTGCGGCGGCAGCGGTTCCAGACCGGGAAAACCGCCGGAACGCTGTCCGTACTGCGGCGGGCAGGGACGGATAACGCAATCAACGGGTATCTTTTCGATTCAGACAACGTGTCCGAAGTGCCGCGGTGCAGGTATGATTATCACCGACCCGTGTTCGGACTGCCGGGGCAACGGACTGATACCGCAAACGGTCAAACGGGAAATCAAAATTCCCGCCGGTGTTGATACAGGAACGCGGCTGCGTTTACAGGGCGAAGGCGAAAAAAGTCCAGACGGCGGACCGCCGGGCGATTGTTATGTCTTCATTACGGTTAAGGAACATCCGCTGTTTCAGCGGGACGGTCAGCATTTGATATGCCGGGTGCCGATTGGTTATGCGCAGGCGGCGTTAGGGGCGGAGATAGAAATACCGACGCTGGACGGACAGGAAAAGATAAACATTCCGCCGGGAACACAAAATAACGATGTGATAACGCTGCGGGGACGGGGAATGCCGGTGCCGCGGCGGAATCAGTTCGGCGATTTATTGATACAGGTTTATATCGAAGTGCCTCGCAAATTAAAGCCGGAACACCGCAAGGTGCTGAAAAGATTAGCCGAATTGGAAGGCGAACATACGTTACCGGAGCGGCAAAACTTTTTCAGCAAATTGAGCGGCTTCGTTAAAGAATTTTTCGGCGAAAAGACAGATAGAGCGGACAACGGTTAGCAGGCAACTCCGGCGTTGCATCGGTATAATAGCCGGAATGTTCTCAAGTCCGCCGTTAATTATGCCGATTATGGCGAAGTATGGACGTATCTTTTCTGGAACAATCGGAATTTGACTCCGTTGCGGCGGTCAAAAAACTGCGTCAGGATTTTGAGCGGCGGCTGCAAGCGTTAGCCATAGAGCCGCTGCCGCTGAATGAACCGATTGTGCTGGCGGAATTGCCGAAGATACCGCAGATATTCCCGGAAATAT
>JAITQJ010000035.1 GCA_031288955.1 Planctomycetaceae bacterium
AGACAATCGGCAGCATCAATGTTACCGCCCCGGATAACGAAGGAGGTTATTTGTACAAAGACGGCACCGGCACGCTAACCGTCAAACGTGCCGTTGACCTCGGCGTTTACGGGGAATTATATCTGTATAACGGTAATGCCGTGTTTCAGGGTGATGTGAGTGCTTTCATTCTCTCTCTGGAGGGCGGTGATGCCGAGTTTAAGAGTAAGGTTCGTGCCGATATTCTTGCGGTATCCCCCGGCGATACACTGACACTCAACGCCGCCGATGCCGAATTTAACGAAGTGTATATCGAAGGAAGAGTGATAGGGAATAACTCTGCCGATGTGCATATCATTGACGGCGGAACTATTTATGAAACCGGCAGCATTACCGGCGTTAATTCGTTCACGTTCGGCGAAAACGGCGGAGATGCAAAAACGTTATCTGTTGTAGTCCGAAACGGCACAGCGATTGATACCGGAACGTTGACTATCGGCGATAATGATAGAATCTTATTCAGCGGAGCGAGCGGAACGTACGAGAACATTATCACGACAGCGGAACAGCAGACAGCGGCATCGCTTGAACGTTTCAATGTTTCAACTGCCCTGAAATTGCAGACGGCTGCGGCAAATGGATCTGATGACACGAACATTGATATTACCCTTGTAACAAAAACGCTTGCAGAGTATATCGGTGAAAACTATCCCCGCAAGGGAAATGCAAACCGTATCGGAACGCTGACGCAAGATTATATGGATGTTAACGAAGATGTCAGCAATTTTATCGAAAACACCGATGCGGCAACGCTTGATAGGATACTCATAAAATTGTCTGCCGGTGAACTCGCCAGCGATGCAATGCGGCTGCCGCTTTGGAGACCGTATCGGGCAGTGTTCCGGCACCTGGACGAAGTTGCTCCGCTGAATTCGCCGTTCTCGTATTATTGGGGCGGCGAACAAGCACCGCCGCCGTATTCTGTTCCGCGGTCAAGTATTCTGCCGCAGCGGGGTAATCCCAATATCCGCGGACAGCAGCCGTCTTTGCATAACGGTTACAATCTTTGGTTCGACACGCATATTACCGGCGGTAATGCTGCCGACCGCGATGCCGATGCAATGTACGGTTATGATACGAGCCGGTGGGGAATGATGCTCGGCGGAGACATTGATTTGTTCAACTCTGCCGTTGCCGGTTTCCTTTTCGGCTACGGTACGCCGCAGATGAAAAACAGCATCGGAAAAATAACGGCAGATGACGTAACCTTCGGCTTGTATTTGCGGATGCCGGTGTATTGGGATATTGCCGCTAACGCTTTTGTCGGTTACGGGCATCAGAACTACGATTTGACTGCCGCCGGTGTGAAACGTTCGTTTGACGGTTCATCAATGTACGGCAGCGTCGAGTTCTCAAAGGTCGTTGCGTTCCAGTGCGGAGTACAATTCAAGCCGCTGCTGGCGTTTGAATGGCAGAGTGCCGATGCGGACGGTTTTCTTATGCCGATAGACGAAGGCAGTCCCGATGTCGATTTTGATGCGCTCATCGGCAGCAGACATTCAGGGCAGACGAATGTTCGTCTTGGAACGGACATACGTTATTCCCGTTATCGTATGCGTCTGCATTACATACGTCAACTGGAAGGCAATCCGTATTCGGCGGCGGAAACACGTTTTGTCGGCAACCTCGCCGCGGGGCAGTATCTGCACGGAGTCAATGCGGGCAGGGATTGGTTTAACTTCGGACTGGGCGGCGATATTTATCGTTCGCCGCGTTGGAACGTTTTTCTGGACGGCGACCTTGAAACGAGCCGCCGCACTTTTACCGCAACGGGTGCGCTGCGTGCCGTCTATCAGTGGTAAGGGGGAGGGGGGAGGAAATTGGGGGAAATGGGAAATGGGAAATGACCGAGAGCCGGCGGCTGTGCCGCTGTTTTTTTTCATTCTAAATGAACGTTACCGAACAAGTCTATTGGAGCGTTAAGCCTAATGTCTGGACTTGTCTCGCCGCATTGTCTTATGGTATAATGCGGTCTATGTTCATTTTGGTAAATCGGGACGGGGCGAAGCGGTGAAAGAAACTCTTTTTTCTATCGACCAGAACCTTTTTGAAACGCTTCGGTACGCCAAATCCGAAGCAACTGTTCGGCAGCGCATATTAGAGCAACTTGTTGATAATACCGGCGAACTTGAAGAAGGCAATATTGATTTTCTGCACGAAAATATCCTTATCGAATTCAAGCACGATGAAGATATGGCTGCCAAGGAGGGTATCCGTGCGCAAATCCTCGCCCAATCGCTGTATTATTGTTACAATCTTTACATTGACGGCAAACGTGTTCCGCCCTATATCGCTCTGATTGACAAAGATGAATTCGTCTTTTATAAGCGGGAAACACTTGAACCTATTTACAAGACGGCTGCCTTGTTTCAACAGGGCAGCCCGTCAAGTCCCGATGAAGCCGTTATCGAAAAGTGCCGTTATGCAGAACCGGAACAGTACCTCTTTGTTGCCTCGCAGGAAATTTTCGACCAAGCCGTCCGCCGTCTCGGTTCAATTATAAGCGAACAGATTTGTATTCCTGAAGACATTACAGAATACAATATCGCTCATCTGTATTCCTCGTGGAGCAATGTTTTTACACAGTTTCTCAATCATAAGGGTAACGAAAATAAGCCGCACGTCTTTCGCAAGGATTGTATCGGCGAAGGCGAAGTTTTTGTCATCGAAAGTAATCTACTCGGTAATGAGATTATTACTGTTGAATTTAACCTTGACGGAGAAATTGCCAAGATAGAGCGTTGTCCGAAGAGCAAGTATTACGATTTTTGGAGTGCCTGGAAACGAATCAAAAACGGCAAACAGGAAAAGAGGATATTCCAAAAGGCAGCCGATTTATTTACAACGGATTCCCGCCGTAAAAAGGGACAATTTTATACTCCGACCAATCTTGCCCGATACGGCTGGGAATATCTTGAAAAGGAACTCGGTAAAAATTTCTGGTTTGACGGAACGTGGCGTATTTGGGATTGCTGCTGCGGTGAAGGCGGACTTGCCATCAACGTTATTCCGCACTCCGCTTTGCAATATACTTATCTTTCGTCTCTT
This sequence comes from Planctomycetaceae bacterium, assembly GCA_031288955.1. Taxonomy (GTDB): domain Bacteria; phylum Planctomycetota; class Planctomycetia; order Pirellulales; family Thermoguttaceae; genus WRKP01. Next base: position 3,088 of record JAITQJ010000035.1, read on the forward strand.
GATGCCGGCGAGATAGATTTTGTGAAAAAATACTTGCCGATGTGCAAACGTGTATGGCAAATGGATTTTCTTAACACGCAGATACAGGATTTTCCCGAAGATGTCCGGCGGGATAGGGAAAATCCGAATATCAAGTGGCTGTTTTTTATCAATCCGCCGTATGGTGAAGGCAGCAGCGGAAAAGCAACCGATAATGTTGAATGGTATAAAAAAGGTGTTTCTCTGTCGCTTGTCAAGGAGCAAATGAAAAACCACAATATGTCAGTGGAAAGCAAGGAAAAATACGCCCAGTTTCTTTTTCGCATTGAAAAAGAATTCAAGGGAAAATATGTATTAGGTTCTTATACCACGATGAAGGCGTTTGTGTCAAAAGAATATATCAACTTGCGAAAGTTCTGGAAGCCGGTTTTCAAGGGCGGTCTGATTTGCTGCGCCAACAAATGGCATCAAGGCAATGGGGCTTTTGCCAGCGTCTTTTCGGTATTTGATTGCCGGGAAAAAGGAAAATGGGGAGCAATGGAATATGATATTTTGGAATACAGAAAGGCAAGCGAGTCCGGCATTTTTCAAGGGAAGAAAACGTTTATGCAGGAAGATGCAAAACGCAGTTTCCGCCGTTACTTTTTTCCGAATGACAAATTGCCGTGCGATGAATTAACTGTGGTGCAGTCAAACGGATTAAAAACGTTTGTTGGTAAGCATAAGATGAACAATTACCGACCAAAGGGGACACTTGCAACGGTGCGGTTTATTTCCGGTTACTTACGGCAGCAAGACCATTCACGCTGTATTGTCAGCGGGACGACTATTACACACCCTGTTTATGTTAATGAGCGGAATTACAAACGTGTCTTATGCGGTATTGGGTTGTATTGGGGAGTGAAACAGAATTGGATTAATCAAGGCGATACTTTTCTCGCCCCGTCCAGACCATTAACAGAACAGGAGGAATCTGACGCTGTCTTATATGCGCTGGTTTGTGTCAGAAATCGGACAACAACAGCCCGTTTAGAAGAGGCAATCATCACAACGAATAAGGGGCGGGTTATCAACGGGGGGATTGTTGAGAACAAACTAAATCCTTTTGACAAGAAGAGGTTTGATTGGTCGGCTTGTTCCGAAA
>JAITQJ010000055.1 GCA_031288955.1 Planctomycetaceae bacterium
TAAAACACGGGACGAAATGCCTCTAAATACCCCTGAAAAAGACGTACCCGAATCGATACCTGAACACGCCGGAATGGCGGTGAAACGGGCTGAAGTCAAAATAGGCAGTATAGCCGCAAGTCAAGATAATTCAATGCCTTGCGACGTAACTTCTTATGGTGTAAGGACTTACACTGCGCCCAGCAGGACTTGAACCTGCAACCTACGGATTAGAAATCCGTTGCTCTATCCAATTGAGCTATGAGCGCAAAAAAAATCCGGCAAAGAATTATACCTTTCACAGGCGAATAGAACATAAATTCAAAGCACCACTGTCCGCTTTTTATAACGCATTACGCACCCGGCGAACCCGCTTGCTAAACACCGGCTTCGTCTCCGCCGGTACTGCCTCCGTCTCGCCCTCCAATGTCACATTCGGGTCGTGCGGCTTTGTAAAACTCTCAAATCCCTTCAATTCCGTCCGCTTCAAAAGTTTATCAATCCGCATCTCAATTCGAGTTAGTTCCGAACCTTCCTGAACCGTAACAAATGTGTACGCCACTCCCTCACGTCCCATCCGTCCCGTCCGTCCAACCCGATGTATGTAATCATCGCAAAACTGCGGTATATCGTAATTGATTATGTGCGAAATACCTGAAACATCAATACCCCGTCCGACAACATCCGTCGCCACCAAGTACCGTATTTTTCCGTTCCGAACACGTGTCATCACCGTATCCCGCTCGCCCTGCGGCAGGTCGCCGTGTATTGCCGCCAGATTCTCGAACTTCTTCGATAAATGACGCGCTAACCGGTCTGCACCCCGCTTCGTCCGCGTGAAAATAATCGCCTGCTGCGGTTCCTGTTCCCGAAGCAAATGCACCAACGCTTCAAACTTGCGCTCAGGGTCAACTGTAACATAAAACTGTTCTATCGTTTCCACCGCGACATTTTTATTCGAGAAGTCCAGCACTTCCGGCGACTTCATATACCGTTCGGCAAGCCGCACCACCGGCGGCGGAAGCGTCGCACTAAACAGCAGCGTTTGACGTTCAGGCGAAGTCTTTTTCAATATCTTTTCAATGTCCGGGCGGAAACCAATGTCCAACATTCTATCGGCTTCATCAAGGACAACCCAACGGAGAAAATCAAGCGTCAGAAATCCCCGGCGCATTAAATCAAGTATCCGTCCCGGCGTACCGACAATAACGTCGATGCCGTTTCGCAGCCGTTCGATTTGTTTGCCGAGCGGTTTGCCGCCGTAACAAGCCGTGATGCGAATGTCTCTGCCGTATGATAACCGGACGGCTTCGTCCCGCACCTGAACGGCAAGTTCCCGCGTCGGAACGAGAATCATCGCAACGGGGTCATTGCCCGGCGGACAACTTTCGATACCTTCGATAATCGGGATACAGAACGCCGCCGTTTTACCGGTACCCGTTTGGGCTTGTCCCATCAAATCGCCGCCTTCGCGGACTTTCTGAAACACGCCGGCTTGAATCGGTGTCGGTTCGAGATAACGGACGACTTTCAACGCTTCGAGCATCGCATCAGATACGCCGAGAGCGGCGAAACCATTGGCTTCGGCTTCGATGTCGGCGGGGTCAAAGCGGCGGTGTTCGGGAACAATGCCCGTATCAATCGGGTCAATCGCTTCGCTGCGTTCCTTTAGAGCAGGACGCGGTGCCGGCTGGGGTTTAGGACGCTGTTCCCGATGGTGTTGGTGTTCATCGCGGTTCTGCGGAACCGTTTGCACAGGCACGGCGACAGCGGCTTTCGGCTTTCGCCTGTTTGTTTCGTTGAATGAATCTGCTGCCGTTTCTCCGGTACCGCTGTCTCTTGCTTTGAGTACCGGTTTTTCCAGTTCCCTCGCAGGAACATTGCGGACAGGAGTATTGCGAAGGGTTTTTCTGAGCGGACGTTTGCCGGGAACAGCACCGGATTCCGGCGGCGAATCCTGCCCTTTGCCGGTTGGTTTGGGCGGTTCTTTAGCGGAAGTTTTAACGGGTTCTTTTGCTGCCGTATTTTTGATGAGCGGGACGTACTCTAATCTTTCAGGGTCCCAGACGACTTGCTCCCGATGCAGGGAGTTGGGGGCAGCGGTTCGCGCAGACATCTTGATAGCCGGCGGCAGAGAATTGACCGGCGGCGCACTACGGGGTTCGGCATTACGAGGGACGGCATTATCTTCGGGGGGAGCCGTTTTGCGCTGATTATTTTGTTGATTATTGTTTTTTCGCGGCTCCCGGACATTACTTTTGCCTGAAAATTTTGCACTGCGGCTGCTCTGTCCCGCTTTGGGGGCAAAGACAACGGGTTCGCCTTTGAGGTCAGCCTTCATTGCTGTCCGTCCGTAACTCGGCAGATTCAAATCGTCATCGTCATCTTCAATGACGTTGGGCGGCAGCGGGGAGACCGCTGCGGCTGGAATCGGCGAAGACGGACGTTTTTTCCGGGCTGGACGAGTTCTGCCGCTACTGCGTACTGTTTCGTTCTCTGCTTTATCGGCACTGCGGTTTCCGCTGCTGTTATTGGACTCTGCTTCTTCGACGAAGTCCCAGCGGAAACGGTCAACGTAACTTTCACCCCGGTTCTCTGCTCCCTTTCGGACAGACCGCCGAAAAGTTCCTTTCGTTTTACGCGGTGTTTTGTGTTGTTCGCCGTCCGGTGCTGCGGACTGCTGCTTTGGCTGCCTTCTGTTATCTGCCATCGGGTCTCTGTAAAAATAGACAATCCAGCACATTATCGCAAATAAATGCAGCAATTACTAGTCCCCCCTCCTTTATGCGGTTTACGCAAATGTCAGAGTTGCCATCGGTTGCCATCGCAAGATGGCGGGGTATAGCAAAATACGTCACTTTTTACAAAATTTTACACTTTTTTCCGGTCTCTGCATTATTCTGCAACATCAGCACGGCATCGGACTTGTTTTTGTTATTCATATAACTTGTTTAATTTCAATAGGTTATATTAAAATTCCGAAGTCTCTTCTGTTCGGCACGAGATATGCTGTATAATACTAATAGAGGAAGTTTGTTTTTCTGCGGTGCAATACGCTGCCGCAGGGGCTTCCAGCCCCTCCAGTCACCCTTTTTACAAGGAGTAAGCAAATGGACACTATCACGAACAAACCTAACGTCTCTCTGTTGAGAGGCAGTTCCTTCACCGCCGCCGCACTGGTACTTTGTGCCTTCTGCCTGCCCGGCAGTGTTCCCGTGAACGCTGGTTATGATGGGGGTAGTCTCGTCGATAATTGGATTAACGTTTCCAATTATATGCAAACGCTGGAAGGTCAGGACGCAGTGTACACCATTGACGACGGCGAGCGGAGCGTTAATTACGAGTTCAAGTATGATGACAAGTACATCTACGGGAAGGCAACGAGTGCTATGGCATACCTGCCGCGTTATTTGCAGGAGTACAATAGGCTGATTAGTGAAGGTTATACGCACGAACAAATCATCGACCCACTCAGCGATGCAGGGAAGCAGTGGCGGGACGCAGACCGTCTGGTTTCGGGGGTGATAGCGATGGCTCTCGACACCAATCAGGCGGCTGTGTTGGTGCAGCACGGCGGTGATAAGGTTTATTCAGGATTGAGCACAGGTTTTGATTATGATGACATCAATCCGTGGAATGCAGGTGATGCTTATTATGTTGCGGATATGAGTAACGAAGATGCGGCCAGCAATATGGGACCGTGGGGGAATCACTCCAGGGAGTTAGACGGAATCATCACCGATGATACCGCAACATCTTCCTGGGACGTTTGGAATAACGCAGCGGAAGATGGTTCTAATTCGTTCTTTGACGGTTCGATGCAGTCCTACTACGACTTTGAACGTAACAACGCCTTTTACTTTGCGATAGACCGTTCGTTACTCGGCGGCAGTACGTTTTACCTTATCGCGAGTATATTGCAACAACAGGAAAGTGAACACTATTTGACATTCGGCGATGAAATAACGATTACTGTAACAGGCGTAGCCTCGCCGGAACCGGCAACGCTTTTGCTTTTCGGTTTGGGTGTTTCCGCCCTTGCCGTTGCCCGCCGCCGGAAATAGTTTACTACCACTGCCTTGCGATAGCGGTTCTGAATGTAACTGTTTACACGTCAGAACCGCCGCAAGAGGAGAGTTATTCCGTCACTAACCGGTAGCCTCTGCGGGTTATTGTTTCAGTCCGCAGCGGGATTTTACCTGCCCGGATTTCTTTGCGTGCCTGCGCAATGCACTGCCGCAATGCTCCTTCGTCAACCTCGTCATCAAATATCACATCTTGGCGAACGTCTTCTTTCGACAGCGTTTTATCTTCGGCAGAATATAATTCCTGCAACAAACGATACGTCTGCGGTGAAAACCAGCAGCGTCTGTTTTGCCAACCGATGACGGAATCATCACAAAAAGTTATCTCCGGCGGCAGACGGACTTCCTGCGCCGTCATATCGAGGCCAGAGGCAACGCACGACGGCGTTGAGACAGTTCCATTATTACCTGTTTTACGGCAGCGTCAAGCGTCCGCCGTATTTTTTTCAATCGCAAAGGAGTTAGGACTGCTGGATACTAAATACAGTATTCCGATGGTGTTTTAAGCAGCCCGGCGGCGTTCGTTTTGAACACGGCGGATACAAGTATGCAGAAGTTCGCCGGCATCTGTAACAAAAGCCGATGCCTTTTCAAAAGTCCGCAGCGCAACCTGACTCGTCTGCGACAAATGTTCGCAATCGAGGTATTCTAACCAGTTCGCTGCATTACTGATAACGCCTTCGGCAGCCGCCGTCCGTATCAGTTCTTCCGGGGTTTTACCGGCAACGGCTTGCAGTCCCCGCCGTTCGGTTAGTTGCAGTTCAATCATCTGCCGGCAGACCCGAAATGTCAGATTGAAATTCTGCACGACCGAGGCAATCAAGACGCTTTTGAATTCGATATTGAGGCTCTGAAACTCTCCGCTGCGGGAGTATTTAATGGCGGTTTCCAATGTCTGGATTGCCTTTTTCAGTTTGTCGGAATTACGTTTATCCATTATCTTTCTCCCTTCAGAGCAAATTAAAGTTGACGCAGTTATTTACCGCTGCGGATTCCAAGCCGGTATCGATTGCGAACTTTTCAGTTCTGCCGGCGGCACTGTGCTTCCGCCGTCCTCCGGTATCTCTATCGTCGGCAATTCAAAGGGCGGAGCATTATCGATTTTGTCTTTTTCCTTTGATTTTTTCGGCTTCCGCTGAAAAACCGGCGGCAGAATACCGGTATCCTGCGAAGAATCTTCCTGCGAATGACCGCCCCGCAAATCGGCATTTTCCCGCTGCAAGTCTGTTAGTTTGGCGTGTGTAACATAAAGGGCGTTTTCAAGCCGCCGGTTTTCCTGCAACAGCATTGATTGATGAACGCAAGGCTGCGCACAGCCGGCGGTAAAAAGTCCGAACAACGATAAGGCAAAAAAAACGCGGCGCATTGTATTTTCCGTGATTCTTAAGCCGGATAGTAACGTTTTCGGTATAAACAGTCAAGGGAAAAAACAGAGAAAACGACGTTGACGCAGGGCGGTAAAAAGAGTAAACTTGAACCGGAGAGGATAGACACTATGAACACGAACGAACAACGCCCGAAAAAAGCGGCGCAAGACTGCCGCCGGACATTTTGCTGGAAGAATTTCCGGCGGGTTATTCCGAACCTTGCCGTTTTTCTGCTCCTCGGCGGAATTATTTACGCAGGACATATCACCGGCTGGAAAATGCCGAGTTTTTCCGAACTGACCGGTAATGCACGTCAAACAGATTCCCTGTGGTGCGGCGACCATCTCGTTCCCGAACCCGAATGTGTTGAATGTCAGCCGGAGTTGCTGCCGAAAAACGAGCCTTTTGGTTTTTGTAACAATCACGGCGTTGCCGAATGTGTCAACGACCATCCCGAATTGGCACAAGTCATCGGAACGCCGCAGTTGCCGAAATACAATACCGTCGAAGCCGTTTCGCTTATCACCCGTTCTGAAAACAGCAGCCGGGACACGTTACACACTAAACGGGTTCAGTTCGCAACAGCCGAAGCCGTCCTCAAGGCGGGCATTGCTGTTGACATTGCCGGCGAAGGTCCCGTTACCGAAGTCATTACCGCCAACGGTGAACTGACGTTTGACCCGTACAGCGTGGCGATGCTCTCGTCCAAAGCCCAGGGGACGGTTGCTGCTGTTCTAAAACATATCGGCGACAACGTCAAGACCGGCGAAGTGCTGGCGTTAATCGATGCTTCACAGGTCGGACAATTAAAGTCGGAACTGATAAAAAATATCGTTCAGATTCATATTCAAAAAGATAATTTGCAGCGTTTGAAAGCGGCGGGCAAAGCCGTTTCCGAACAGGAGTTGATTCAAGGCGGGGCGGCAGTTGACCAAGCGGAAGTCGCATTGATTTCAACGAAACAGTTGCTTGCCAATCTTGGTTTTACGCTGCCGGAGTTTCAGGAAACGGACAAGCCGGCGGTACTTTCCGGTCGGCTGCAATATCTGGGCATACCGGAATCGGTTGTTCAGCAGTTGCCTCCGACGGCGAAGAATGCCAATCTGCTGCCGATAATTGCGCCGTTTGACGGCGTTGTTGCGGCTTCGGATATTGTTCTCGGAACGTTAGCGGATACAACGAAAACGCTTATTACGGTTTGCGACCCGCAGCAACTTTGGATGATGCTCAACATCCGCCAAGAAGATGCTCCGTACGTTCACGTTGGACAGCAGGTACATTTTACCTCGGACAACGGTTCGCAAAAGGCGAGCGGGACGATTTCCTGGGTTGCGCCGTCGGTAGATGAAAAGACGCGGACTCTTCAGACACGGGCGGAGGTTGCCAATCCCGGCGGAAAACTGCGGAATCATATTTTTGGTTCGGGCAGGATTGTTTTGCGGGAAGAATCGCAGGCGGTATTAGTACCGCAGGAAGCAGTTCAGGCGACGGCAGATTCGCAATTTGTCTTTGTCCGGGATAAGGATTTTTTCAAAGAAAATCATCCAAAGATATTTTATGTCCGGCAGGTTCGTCTGGGGACGAAGTCGGGACGCAGCATTGAGATATTGGCGGGCGTTTTACCCGGCGAGGTTGTTGCAACGAAGGGCAGTAACGTATTGCTGGCACACTTGTTGCGCAGCAATTTGGGAGCCGGCTGCTGTGCGGAACATTAAGGTATTTTTGCGATTACACTACCGGCAAAATAATTATCTGTTACATTGGTGAAGCCTTGTTATCGTCTCTGCCGCTGACAGTTTTTGAAAAGTATATGTTCTTCGACGACAAGCCGGAGTATCCGATGGATTCGTTCCGGCTGCTCCGCTTTTCGGGAACGCTTGATGTCAATGTCTTTGCCGAGTCCCTTCACGTTGCCGTTGCCGTCCATCCTTTGCTGCGCAGTATCATCAAAAAGACAAAGCGGCGGAATTATGTTTGGCACGAAACGCAGCAGAGCGTTTCTATCAGATACGTTGACGAACTTGTTCCCG
>JAITQJ010000110.1 GCA_031288955.1 Planctomycetaceae bacterium
AGTGTCAGGTGCCGGAGGCTTTTCGGAAACCTTTGCTGCCGCCAGCCAAAAATACGCAATACCGCTGCAAATGGCGGCAAAGAGGACTGCGATGATTATTTTTTCTGTTCGGGTGAACATTTTCCATTTTACTTCCCCGCCGGTATCGTTATCGTCAGTCATCGTTGTTTTCTCCTCAACGTTATATGTTATCACTGTCGCCCCTGCGGAGCAACTGGAGCAACCGGTACAGGGGGAGGGAGTTGAACGGGAACCGGCGAAATTCGGTACTGATTGGGTTACGGCTGTCCGGCGGGCGGTTGCCCCGGTGCATCCTTAATTTGACTTTGCAATTTCTGCAACTCCTTCTTCGCATCCTTAATTTGAATTTGCAAGTCCTGCAACTCCTTCTTCTTATCCTTGATGTCATCGCCCAAGATTTTGACGCTCGTACTAGACTCATTCAGTTGGTTGGCTATCTTCTCTTTCTCGTTGTTCAACTTCCCTATTTCCTCTTCCAATTTTGTCTTCTTGGCGGTGAACTCGGAGTCTAACCGGTTAACCGCATCTTGCTTATCCTTTATTTGGCTATCCAGTGCGTTGATTTTCCCTTTTTTTGCTACCCAAGCTTGGTATTCCGGCATATTCTCTTCGAGTTTTCGGATTTCTGCGTTGAGGTTGACGATTTCGTCCCCCTTCGGCTTGAAAACGGTCTTGTAGAACCAAAAACCGAATCCCGTACCGCCGCCTATGAACAGAACCAATAATATCGCCAGCGTAAACGTTGCCGTGGACATTCCCGACGTTTTTTTCGGTGGCTGCTTCGCCGATTCGTCCTGTAACGTTTTTAACGTTTTATCTTTGGACAGATAACGCTCAACTTGTGATTGCAGTATTTTCAAATTACTGCCGGTCATTAAATCGCCGTCCGCTGCTAACTTGAAGCCTGCCTTTGGTGAAAAGTCAAACTTCTTTAAGTCGGCAATCAGTGCTTTTCGGCTTTCTGCGGTGTTGCCGTTTTCATAACGTTTGTCAAACGGGATACCCGCTGCGGCGATTTCCGTAACACTATTAACCCAATGTTCAACAGCAGTCCTGTTGTCCGTCCATTCGTCCGCTCCGAAATCGTTGACGAAGGGAGTAAATGTGTCGGCAAATTTATCCCAATGTTCCAACGCCCATACAACAAGTCCCTTCGCTTTTGCTTCAGAGCAGCCGGTGATTAAAACGCCGATACGAATGTTCCTGCGTGCAATATCTTCTTTCTCTATCGCTTCCGAATTGAGATAAACAGAGAACGTCCCGTCAATACGGCGGTAGGCAAGCACTCCGTTTTTGAGATACTCCTGCCAGTTCAAGTCCGGCGGGGAACTCCATTTGTAATCAATTTCCCGTCCGCGAGTGTAAAGTGAGTATTGCATAACTAACTGCCGCAAGCCGGGCGGCTGCGGAAAAAAAGGGGAATAGGTGTATTTACGTGCCGTTCGGCACATCCGGCATTGAGCGTTACCACACAAACAGCCGCTGGTTCTTTTCATCTGCCTGCAAACGTTCGTTAATGTCTTTCGATACCGTAGTGAGACGATGTGAAAGACGCTCTACGATGCCCCTCTTTTTGCCGAAGGTCCAACACCACGGCGGAATCCAGCGGAAGAACGGCGGATAGTCGTTGTACATTTTTTCGATGTCCTCATTTGCTTTTTCTACAGCGGCAAACAAAGAACGTCTCACGGCACAGAGTACCGGCAATTCGCAGTGTTGCGGTTCGTATGTTTTGCCGCTATAACGGATAAATTCGGCTTGCGGTCCATCGTAATAAGTGAAACGCAAATTGCCCGTTGTCATTATCGAACAGTAATAAATCTTGCGGATGTTCTGATTCTTTCGCAAAGTGCCAATCGTTGCGCCGAATTGTTTTCTGAATTCGGCAAAGAGAGCATCCGTTGTCTCATCCTGTTCGTGTTTTTCCGACCGCATCAGAACAAGGCAAACAGTGTGTCCTTTATTGAGATTGCTGTTACTGATACAGTCCGCCATCGCCTCGGGGGCGTTGATACTTGCGTTGAACTTGCCGCCGTTTTCCATTAACGCAACGGCATCAATGCACCAGAACGAAATGTCCGAGCCGTTCAGATACTTCTGCGCTTGCGTTCCGCCGTCGGTCGTACAGTAAGCACCGGGAATGTCAAAAATCTGTAAGGCAATATCCGTAACAGACTTCTCTTCACCTTTATATTGCAGGTCGAAATTAAACTCTTGGGCTTGCTGTGTTCCGGCGATGATTTTATCTTTTACCTTGATACCGCCTTCGCCGAGTTTCGCAAGCGAAGCCCGTAAGTCGTCGAGAACTTTGCGGGTATTTTCTTCGGGAATGAGTTGGTAATCGCCGCTGGGAAAGTGGTCTTTCAGCAGAGGATACATTGCCGCCAGCAGCGATGTCTTGCCGACACCGGTCGGACCAGTCATTACGATTTTGGATTGCAGGGGTTCGGACATAAAATGATTGAGGTAAGTTAATTGCTGATGATTGCCGCAAAACAAAGGGCTGCGGCTTATTGTTTCCGTTCTTATCGTCTTTTCGGTCTTCCTTCTAATGAAAACCAACGTGTACTTTCGTGCTTGTCAATAAATTGGTCCAGCCTGTTAGCGTAGTCCCTCTCATCACTAAATTTTTGCTGCCCGTCTTTGTACTCCGAAGCGAATCGTCTATTCTGTTCAGTCAGTGTTTTTATTGTAGTAGTCAGAGAAACAACCCTGTCGCCGAGTTCTTTAATTCGCTGTTCAGAACTCTTTCTTGCTTCTTCGGCGGCGAGAGTTGTGCTACGGTTTAGTTCTTCCGCTCTTATCCTAATTTTTTCGTCTATATCTCCCTTTATGCCTTCGGCTTTCACGATTGCCTCCCTGAGAGATTCTAATTTGGCGTTTGCCTGTTTAACAGCATAGTTTGCGTGCCAACCATAAAGGAAGGCAAGCAGGATACAGCCGGCGGCGGCGACAATCGACCACTCCGCCCAAGTGAGTCCCCACCAAGTGAGACCTCTTTTCACAACGGCGGTCGTTTCAACGTCTTCGGGTTCCTGATAAGGATTGGACATATTCAATTAAGGGGTTAAAGTTAACTTTACAAACCGGTCGGCACACATTCGTTATATTCCCGCCGCAGTGTTTACTGCGGTCTTTAGTTTTTCCACGGCATCGTCCCATTCTTTACGGAACTTGAGGTCGGCTTCTTTCTTTTGGAAAACATCAGACCATACTTCGCTGCGGTGTTCGGCGTAAAGATTACTCCAAATCCCCCTCGCCGCCACGGCATCGCCTGTTTTTGTTACCGCATCCCGCATATCCTCGATTGTTGCAAACAGCGACATTGACGGCTCTTTGGCGAAACCGCGAATCGCCTCGCACGCCTCGTGAATTCCTGCTTGCGATGCCGAATCAACCGATTCTATAATTTCTGATATTGATGAGGCGATTTTGGGGTTGTATGGTGCGTGCTTTTCGCTGTTGGTATCCAGCACTTCAAACGACGGCAAAATACGGGGCAGCAGAAAGCCGCGGAAAGAAAGCGTTGCCTCATCGAATTTGCGCAGCGCATTGGCAATTTTACCCGCGATGTTTTTTGATAGTTCTGTTTCG
>JAITQJ010000389.1 GCA_031288955.1 Planctomycetaceae bacterium
TTGTCGCTCGGCGGTATGACGTTTGAAAAAAGTACACGTAATCTGAAACCTTCGCGGGGGCATATACAAGATGAGTTTGACTTTGTGCTGCACAACGGCATTGGGATTGTCATCGGCGAAGTAAAGTACAAATTTCGCCGTGTTGACCTCAAAACGCTGATAAAACGCAAAGTACGCAACTTTCGTCTTCTGTATCCTGAATATAGCGATAAGAAGATTCTTCTTGCGATTGCCGGTTTTTCGTTCGAGGACGGAGTCATTGCCGAAGCCCGCGAGTTAGGTATTGCCGTACTGCAAAAGGACGGTAAAAACGTCGAGTACGACGACAGCGATATGAAAGCGTTTTAATGCGAAAACCGCCCATCTGTCCCTCTGTTTATCGCAATCTTACGCTTGCGGCTCCGAACGGCGTTCATCTCCCCAGATAACTTCATAATTACGGTTGAAAAAAAACGGCGGGTCAATGTAACACAAGTCCGCTGACTCCGCCGGAAAACGGCGCAACACCTCCAAGTTATCGCCGAGAATAATCTGATTGAAGTTCGTCTGCATTTTGAATTTCCTTAATCCTAATCCGTTGTCCGTCCCGTTGCGGTGTCGAACTCGGCAACACTCGGTATCAGCATCGCCGCCGTTGTAAACCCGAAGGCTCCGCATACGGCAACGAAGACCAGCAAGTATTTGCCCAGCAGCATTGACGTGATGATATAAAACACCGCTATCGGTAACGAAAAGGAAGCCGTCGCTACCGCCGCGGACGGATTTCTTGCCCCAAGTGTTACATAAAGTCCCAAACCGCCGCCGACCATAAATGCCGCAAAAGGAACTAACTGCGTTTCAAACGAACCGCTGAACGCAATCATTATCCAAATACACGCCGCAATGCCGACAAACAAGAAAAACATTATGCCGAGACTCGTTGCCGTCGCCGCCCGCGTGTTCTCGTACTGCATTCCGATATAAACCCCAGTCATCGCCGCAAAAGCATACATCACCAGCAAACCGGTAATAAGGAAAAACAACTGCGTTGCGTCTATTGCCTGATGCCGATACAGATAGCCGCACAAAATCATCGGCAAAAGAATAATCCATTTCGTGTTGTAAAAAACACCGCCGAGTTTTCCAAAGACGTATTCTTTCGGCGTAATGTCGCTTGCCAAAAGCAAATCGAATGTTCCGCCGTCTTTTTCCGATGTTTGCGACGTAATTGCCTGCACATTGACGAGTATCAGCGATAAAAGCAGCAGCGGTACGAGCGGTGCTGCCAGTTGCGCTGCCGTTACCGTAAGACTTTCTGTAACAACAGAATGAAGAGGTAAAAAACACATCACGAAAAAAGACAGAAAACCGAAGTGAATAATCCAAATTCGTTTGCCGTAAGCAGCCGTCATCATTTCCCGCCAAATGACAGGGTTGTTCCAAACTTTCCGGGTACGGAATGGAGAACTCTTTTTTGTATTTGTCTCCGGCTCGTTCGGGATTTTGCTTTTGTTTTTCGTTCTCCCTTCGCCGTTCTCCATTTTCAATCCGCTGCACCATACACGAACCCGTGCAATGGCAGCGGCGTTGAGAAAAATGACGATGCCGCCGCAGACGAGAAGGAAGTTTTGAATCGGTCCCAGCAGTCCCGCCGAAGTGTCAATCGCCGGTCTCGAAGCGGTTAAAACGGCACTCCACGGCGACAATGTTGCCGGCGCAAGGACATCGGCATATTTTCCGAACGACATCGTTTCACCGGCAGCAATCCAAAGGACGAGCAGTAAAATCGAAACGGCAATCGCCTGAAACGTTTTGTCCCGCCAGAGAGCGACGCAGGAACCGAGGCTGCCGCAAGCCAGCATACTGAAAAGCGTTACTAAAAGGACGCGGACAATTTGATAATACGATACTCCGCCGAGAACAGCAATGACCATAAAAACGGGAATCGACACAGCGAGCATCATCAGGATATTGAGCAGACTGGCGAAGAGTTTTCCGAGAACGAGTTCGCTGTTGGTCATTCGGGTCATCAACAGGAGCGTGAGCGTTCCTTTTTCTTTTTCCTGACCGGCAGCGGCGGCAGCGAGAGTCAGGGCAAAAAACACGGCGAGGATAAGTTGGACGGGAGCGAGAAACTGAAAGAGCATCGTACCGAAGCGGGCAAAGTCGCCGGGGTCGGTAATCAGTTGTGTACCGCTGACGACAAGCCAAGCTGTCGAAACGAGGAGCAGGAGCAAACCGGCATACACACTCCGCAGGATATATGTCCAATCACGGCGGGGAGCAATCGTAACTTCGCGGGCAAAAACAGGTCCGATGAGCATAAGTCGTTTTATTGTTTAGCCGCCCGCCATTCTTTGGGGCGAGACACCGCAGACGTTAAATTCTTTACAGCGGTTTTGGCAAGTATATCATTTAACGTTAAACTTTTTTGCCTCTTTTAATTTTTGAACGGCAGCAGGAGTTACTTTGGCGTTGTCCTGAATAGTCAACTCTGTAAGCGATGAAATTGATTGCAGAGTCAGCAAGCCGGCATCTGTAATGCCCGTCGAACGCAATATCAACGTTTTCAGTTTCGGCAACTTGGCAATCGTTTCCAGCGACTTGTCCGTTATCGGAACATCCCAGATTTCCAGTGTTTCCAATTCTTTCAGATAGACAAGGTTCATAACGCCGATGTCTGAAACTGACGGCAATTCGTCCAGATACAATTTTTTAAGCGTCGGCAAGCCCCGAAAAACCTCCAATCCGCCGTCATCTACCGGCAAGCCCCGCAGCGTTAAACGGTTCAGTTTCAAGCCTTTCAGTTCAGTTAAGCCCGATGAATCAAAGTTTTCACAGCGGAAAATAATTAAACTTGTCAAATTCTCCATTTGCCGGATAAACTGACCGGATTGTCCTGTGATACTGAAATCCTGAATTTCAAGGTTTGAAATTTCTTTTGCTCCAACGAGTGCCTGTATTCCTTCATCGGTTACTGTCTGCGCCCGGTGTTTCAGACTTTTCAGCGTTTTCACGCCGGCAAGGGCAGACAAACCGCTGTTGCCGACGTTTGCCGCACGAATGTCGAGGGCTTTCAATTTCGGCAGCGTTGCGATATTCATAATGCCGAACTCGCTGATACCGCAAAAAAGCATCGAAAGCGTTTCGAGATTTTTCAGCCGGGCAATGTCTTTGGTTGCGTCATCGGTCAATCGGGTTTCAGATGACAGGTCAAGGTTAACCAGCAGCGGAAACGCATCGGCAATCGTCTTGACAGCGGCATCGGTAATGCCGCCGTTGGCTAATTTAAGGGTTTTAATCTTTTTCAGTCCGGTCAACCGAGCGACATCGTCATCGCTTAATTCACGATAATTCGCAATTTGCAGCGATTCGAGGTCGGACAAGGCGGCGAACAGGGTAAATGTTTCCGGTTTTAATGCGGAACCGTCCGTAAAAGAGACGGCAGTAATCTTGTCGTCAGCAACAGTACAAACGCCGTGAAGGAGTTTGAGTTGCCGGACAGTATCCTGTACGGAAGCGGAAACGGTAGCATCGCTTGTAACGGTTGTATTAAGAGACCAACCGGCGAGAGCGGCAAGGGAAACAGCCAAAAGTATGTAGCGCATATTTGCGGATATTCTGTTTTAACGGGGGATTAAAGTTGCCGGACACACGTCCGTCCTGAACAAATTGAGCGGCAATCCTTTGCACAGACGTAATTATCCCCTGCAAAGGCATCTTCGTCAAGCCCCCGAAAAGGTTCTCCGCTGTCTTACGGCAACTCTGATACCCCGGCATTTACGCTTGAAATACCTGCTGCTCCGAAGTTTTGCGGCTTTGCAAATCAACCGGATTGGTTAATCCTAACGCCGCACGATATTCCATCGGAATCACCTTCACAAACAAATTCTTCGTCCGCTCCCAATTTGCGAGTAATTCCTCTGCCATCGAACTGCCTGTGTAATCATAATGACGTTCTATCATCTTTTGCAACTTGCTGATGTCCGCATCCAGAAACATCGGCTCCAAATCGACCATTTCCAGATTGCAGCGCAAATCAAACGTCTGGTCGGGGTCGTAAACATAAGCAATTCCGCCGGACATTCCCGCCGCAAAATTAACTCCCGTCGGTCCCAGCACCGCAACACAACCGCCCGTCATATATTCGCAGCCGTGGTCGCCGACTCCTTCAACAACAACTGCCGCCCCGCTATTGCGGACACAGAACCGTTCACCGACTCTGCCGTTAATGTACGCTTCGCCGCCCGTCGCTCCGTAAAACAGCGTCTTACCGGCTATCACATTATCCGACGCACGAAACGGCGAAACCGGCGGTGCCTGCAATATCAATTTACCGCCCGACAAACCCTTGCCGACATAATCGTTCGCCTCGCCGATTAAATGTAGCGTTATTCCCGAAGCCGTAAATGCCCCGAAACTCTGACCGGCAGTTCCCTCAAACGTCAGCCGAATCGTATCTTCCGGCAAACCTTCGATACCGTATTTCCGGGCAATATAATACGATACCGTTGCCCCAATCGTCCGTTCAAGATTAGAAATCCTGTATCTTTTCGCAAACGGTTTTTTCGTTTCAATAGCCTCTTTGGTATCGGCAACAACTTGTTTCATCAGCGGTGTAACACCGTCAAGCGTTTGCTTTTCTGTACAGTGTACTGCCGTTTTTTTCGGCACTTCCGGCTGCGAAAAAATTGCCGACAGGTCAAGCGTTTGCGATTTCCAGTTCCCTGCACCGGTTTTTTGTGACAATAAATCGCTGCGTCCGACCAGTTCCCCGAACTTGCGGAAACCGAGTTGCGCCATAATTTCCCGCAGTTCTTCGGCAACGAACCGGAAATAATTGACAAGATGTTCCGGCGCACCCCCAAACTTCTGCCGCAACCGGGCATCCTGCGTTGCAATGCCGACCGGACAGATATTAGCGTTGCACCGCCGCATCAAAACACAGCCTAACGCAACCAGCGCACCCGTTCCAAAACCGACTTCTTCTGCACCAAGCATTGCCGCAACCGCAACATCTCTGCCCGTCCGCATTTGTCCGTCCGTTTGAATCCGAACGCGTCCCCGTAAATCGTTGCGCACCAGCGTTTGCTGCGTTTCCGAAAGACCAAGTTCCCAGGGAACGCCCGCATTTTTTATGCTGCTCAACGGACTCGCACCGGTTCCGCCGTCATAGCCGCTAATCAGTATCATATCGGATTTGCCTTTCGCAACACCGGCAGCAATCGTTCCGACACCGCAAATGCTGACCAACTTGACGCTCACCCGCGCATCGGGATTGGCACTTTTTAAGTCGAATATCAGTTGAGCCAAATCTTCTATCGAATAAATATCGTGATGCGGCGGAGGACTAATCAGACTCACGCCCGGCGTACTGTTGCGTATCCGTCCGATTTCTTCGTTGACCTTATGACCGGGCAAATGTCCGCCTTCACCCGGCTTCGCTCCCTGTGCCATCTTGATTTGCAAATCTTTGGCATTCGCCAGATATTCTATCGTTACACCGAAGCGTCCCGAAGCGACTTGTTTCGTTGCCGAACAGCAGTCAATACCGTCCTTAACAACGTACCGCCGGTTATCTTCGCCGCCTTCGCCGCTGTTAGACATACTGCCGATACTGTTCATCGCCGCCGCCATCGTTTCGTGTACTTCCCGGCTTAACGCACCGAAACTCATCGCACCGGTTAAAAAACGTTTAACGAGTTCATCCGCCGGCTCGACTTCATCAATCGGCACCGCTTTAACTTTTTTGGTACTGAAGTCCATCAGCGACCGAAGCGTGCAGTTTTGTTTGTCCTGATTGTTAATCAGATTCTTAAAAGCCTCATAACTTTTCTTATCGTTGTTGCGGACGGCATACTGTAACAGCGCAATCGACTCCGTATTCCAAAGATGCTTCGGACCGCTGCGCTGATTGCGGTACTCGCCGCCCGGTTCCAGTATGTCCAACGCTCCCCGCTTTGCTTCATAAGCGTCGCTGTGCCGCAGAATCGTTTCCTGTGCAATTTCGTTAAAACCCAAACCGCCGATGCGTGACGGTATCGGTCCAAAATACTTTTCAACGAACGCCTTGTTTAATCCGACGGCTTCGCAGGACAACGTGTGCCGGTATGAACGAATTGTGCTAATCCCCATCTTGCTGAAAATTTTCAGCAAACCTTTGTCAACCGCCGAAATATAATTCTTTACGGCTGCCTGAATACCGATGATGCTCCCGCTTTTGTGCAATTCATCGGCAATCGTCTCCATCGCCAAATACGGACATACGGCATCGAGTCCTATCGTTATCAGCATCGCAAAATGATGCACCTGACGCGGTTCTGCCGACTCCAAAACAATGCCGGCTTTACCCCGCAAGCCCTTGTTCATCAGGAAACGTCCAACCCCGCCGGCAACAAGCAGCGACGGTATCGCCGCCCGGTTTGCCCCAAGATTTTTATCGCTCAACACCAGAATTCCCGCACCGTGCTGCACTGCCGCTTCCGCATCCGTACACAAACGTTCCAGTGCCGACTCCATACCTTGAGGCGTTAATGTATCAAACGTCGTATCAAGCCGGACGGCTTTGAGATTCGCTTCGTTCAACTGAAAAATCTGTTTCAAATCCAACGGCGTAAGTATCGGTGTCTTAATTTTTAAGCGGTGTGCGTGCGACGGAAATTCCGTCAGAAGCGAACCTGTCGGACCGATGAACGAAGTCAGACTCATCAGCAACTTTTCCCGAATCGGGTCAATCGGCGGATTCGTTACCTGCGCAAAACGCTGCTTGAAATAATCGAAGAGCAGTTGCGGTTTTTCCGCCAATACCGCCAGCGGCACATCGTAGCCCATCGCTCCGATTGGTTCTGCCCCCGTCTCAAACATCGGCTTGATTATCAACTCAAGTTCTTCACGGGTATAACCGGCATCACGTTGAGCGTGATACAATTCGGAAGCATCACGCGGCATTTCGTCAACAGCACCGCTGCGTAAAAGTTCGACCCGGTTCGCATCAACCCAACGCCGGTACGGTCGGCTGCGTGTTATCTTCGCTTTAATTTCATCATTGTCGATAATCCGCTGCTGAACGGTATCAACAATAATCATTTTTCCCGGCGAGACACAGCCCTTGCGGACAATATCCGCCGGGTCAAGCGGCAGCACACCGGCTTCCGACGACAAAACAAAACGTCCTTCTTTGGTTACCGCATACCGCGCCGGACGCAAACCGTTGCGGTCAACGATGCTGCCCGCAACTCTGCCGTCGCTGAACGCCATCGCCGCCGGTCCGTCCCACGGTTCCATAAAAGTTGCGTGATACTCGAAAAAGCCCCGCTGGTCTTTACCGAGAGCGTATTTTTCGCCCCAAGCCTCCGGTATCATCATTAAAATCGAATGTGCCGGCGAACGTCCAGACAACGCAAGCAACTCGAACATATTATCAAACAGTGCCGAATCACTGTCGTCTAAATTATTGAAAATCGGCAGTATCTTCTCAATGTCAGTTCCCCAAACGGTGTCGCCGCGGTGAAGCAGTTCGTTCAGAATTTCCTGCGCAACACAACGCCGCTCAACGTTGCCGCGTATCGTATTGATTTCTCCGTTATGACAAAGCAAACGGAACGGCTGCGCCAGCGTCCAGTTCGGAAACGTATTGGTACTATAACGCTGATGCACGACAGCAATAGCAGATTCCATCTCTTCTGCCAACAGGTCGGGATAGAACCGGGTCAACTGTTCGGCAATCATCATTCCTTTATAGACGAGTGTCCGGCACGAAAGCGAACTGATATAAAATTCGTCCTGACCTTTGAATGAACCGGCTCTGACGGCTTTTTCAGCAAGCCGGCGGACGATGTACAATTTTCGTTCAAAGTCCATTTCATCGGCAAACGGCGTTCCGGCAGTTTTGACGAAAATCTGTTTGACATCGGGACAAAGTTGCCGGGCGGTTACACCGACGGCTTCGGGATGTGTCGGAACATCGCGGACACCGATAATTTCAAATTTATTTTCGTGAAATGTTAGTTCAATAACGTAAAAAAACTTTGCAGCATCGCCTTTTTTAGGGACAAAAACCTGTCCGACGGCATATTGTCCTTCGTGCGGGAGAATCTTGCCGATTTCATTGTTCCGCTGGCGAAAGAATTTGTCAGGAATTTGGATTAAAATACCGGCACCGTCGCCGGTATCGGGGTCGCTTCCGACGGCACCGCGGTGCGTCAGGTTATTGAGGATAATACATCCGTCTTTGACGATGTTGTGTGATTTGCGTCCCTGAATATCGACGGTCATACCAATACCGCAGGCATCGTGTTCTTCACGGGAACAATAGAGTCCGCCGGATTGCGAGAGTGCCTTTGTATTTCGGAGAGAATTCTGCATTTTTGTTATTTTTTATTCGGTAATTCAACAACCGCCGTGAATTCCGCATTATCGCATATTTCTGCAATTTTTCAACGGGGCGATTTAGCCCTTTTCGTCGGCAGCGGGCGGCAAACGAAACAATTTTGCGGGCATTATACTCCCCGCAGCGCAAGCAAGCGCAAGTAAAAGCGCAAGCAATTTTGCTTGCGCTTTGCCGCCTAACTAATCTTAAACAACTTTGCCAATGCGTTAAGCAGGGCGGACGCTTCGCCGCCGGCAGATTCACCGCGAAGCGATTCCATCGGCGGATGCAGAAATTTCGCTGTCAAACGCTCCATCGTGTATTGAATCTCTTCCCGCTGTTTCGCCGTCAAATCCGGCAATTTGTTAAACAGCCGCTCCAACTCCGCCTCTTTCGTCTTCGACCAGCGTTCCCGCAATTTCTGTATCACAATGCCGCTTTTTCGATACGCAATATCCCGAATGAACTCCTGTGCTGTCTGTTTGACAATCCGCTCTGCCTTTGGAACTGCTTTGTCCCGCTCCGTCCGGTTTTTGCTGCACGTTTCCTGCAAATCGTCTATCGAATACAAATACACGCCGCTGCATTTGCCGATTTCAGGGGCAAAATCTCTCGGTACCGCCAAGTCCAGAACGAACAGCGTCTTACCGCCGCGTGTTTTTTCGATTGTCCGGTAATCGTTTAATGTAACGACCGGCTCGCTTGACCCCGTTGCCGAAACGATAATGTCCGCATCACGCATTACCTCGAATTTTTTGTCCCAATCGGCAGTTGTTCCGCCGAATTTTGCTGCCAGTGCTTCGGCTCGTTCCCGATGCCGGTTCAACACGGTAATATCTTTACCGCCTTCGCCGGTTAAATACGTCAACGTTTCTTCTGCCATTTCACCGGCACCGAAAACGAGAATCCGCTTGTTATGCAGCGTTTCAAAAATCCGCATCGCAAAATCGGTTACGGCAATGCTCGGAATACTGACTTTATGGCGGTGCAAATCCGTCTCCGTTGCGACACGTTTCGCTGTTTTCAGGGCGGTTTGAAAAAGCGTATGCAGTATCGTACCGGCAGTTTCGGCTTCGAGTGCCTGTTGGTATGCTGATTTTACCTGTGAAGAAATCTGCATATCGCCTAACACCATTGAATCCAAGCCGGAGGAGACGGAAAACAAATGTTCGGCGGCATCGGCATCGTCGAGTATAAAAATATGCGAAACCGGTATCACGGCGGGAGTGAGTGTCCCTGTTTTTTTTAAGTTTTTCTTATTGTTTTTCTGTTCGAGTAAAAACTGTAACAAGAATTCGCTTGACGGCAATGCCTGCGATTGAGAGGCGGTGTAAAACTCGGTTCGGTTGCACGTTGACAAGATAACGGCTTCGGTATCAGCGGTTGTATCCTGCCAAACATCGAGTGCTTCGGCGGCTTGTTCCGGGGTAAACGCCAGTTGTTCGCGGACATCCAGCGGCGACGAATGATGATTAAGCCCGATAACACGAAGCATTGACGCAGACGTTATAATTGCGTAAACGCCTCATTCTATACCGAAACAGGCTTTTTAACAATTCTCTCACGGCAGTTGTGTAAAAGTCCGCCAGTTTTCCGCAGCGGAACAATAACGAACACGGTCAGGATCCGCTATCGCAAGACAGCAGAATTTCCTGTATAATGCGGTTTCAAACTGGAAATAAAACGGATTCAATGATGCGTTCCGATACAATTAAGAAAGGCGATGCCCGCGCACCGCACCGAAGTTTACTCCGCGCCTGCGGCATTGATGAAAAGGACTTTGGCAAGCCCTTCATCGCTATCGTCAGTTCACACGTTGACATCATTCCCGGACACGTGCATCTCAGCGACGTTGCCCAGTACGTCAAAAAATGTGTTATCGAAGCCGGCGGCGTTCCGTTTGTCTTTAACACCATCGGCGTTTGCGACGGTATCGCTATGGGACACGACGGAATGAAATACTCCCTCGCCAGCAGAGAAATCATTGCGGATTCTGTTGAAACGATGATTAAGGCACATCAATTCGACGCAATGATTTGTATTCCGAACTGCGATAAAGTAACGCCCGGTATGCTTATGGCTGCCGTACGGTGTAACATTCCGGCGATTTTTACCAGCGGCGGTCCGATGGAAGCCGGAAGAGACGCAAACGGCAAACCGCTTGACCTGATTTCGGTTTTCTCCAAAGCAGCCGCAAAGTTGAACGGCAAACTTTCCGAAGCAGAACTTTTGGATACCGAACGCCGAAGTTGTCCGACCTGCGGTTCGTGCAGCGGAATGTTCACCGCCAACAGTATGAATTGTCTCTGCGAAGCCATCGGCATTGCTTTGCCCGGCAACGGTACGATTCTCGCAACGAGTCAGAACCGCAAAATGATGTACAAAAAAGCCGCCAAGCGAATCGTGGAATTGGCTCGCAGCGAAACTTGTACTGCTTTGCCCCGCGATATTATCACACACGCTTCCATTGACAACGCAATGATTCTCGACTTGGCGATGGGAGGCAGCACGAATACAGTTTTGCATTTGTTAGCGGTTGCCAATGAGGCGGGACTCGATTATTCGATGAAGCGGTTCAACGAATTGAGCGAAAAAACGCCGAACATTTGTAAAGTGTCGCCGAGTTGTGATTACCATATCGAAGACGTGCATAATTCCGGCGGGATTTACACGATACTCGGCGAAATCCGCCGCGGCAGACCCGGTTTGTTGAACGAAAAGGTACCGACGGTTTCCGGTAAGAAGTTCGGAAAAGTGATTGATGAATACGATTTACGGTCGCCGAAGGTGTTGAGTGAGGCGAAAAAGATGTACGCTGTTACTCCGGGCGGACAACGTACTGCCAAGGGAATTTCGGTGAAGCAAACGGTAACCGACCCGGCTGCGTTGAAGTTATCATTTGACCCGGCGGACTGTATCCGTCCCTGTGAAAAAGCGTATTCACAAACCGGCGGTTTGGCAATTTTGTACGGCAATCTTGCACCGAACGGTTCGGTTGTGAAAACGGCGGGCGTGCTGCCGAATATGCTCAAACACACGGGACCGGCGGTGATATTCAATTCCGAACCGGAAGCGTATCAGGGTATAACGAGCGGCAGGGTGAGGGCAGGAGACGTTGTTGTTGTCCGATTTGAAGGACCGAAGGGGGGACCGGGTATGCAGGAGATGCTGGGACCAACGACGGCGATTAAGGGGGTGAAATTAGATGATTCTGTTGCGTTAATCACAGACGGGCGTTTCAGCGGCGGCACAGCGGGAGCGTGTATTGGACACGTTAGTCCAGAGGCAGCGTCGGGCGGTCCGATAGGATTGCTTCGGGACGGCGACATTATTGAAATAGACATACCGGCTCGGACGTTGAATGTGAAGTTGCCGGCAGGGGAATTGCAATCGAGAACGATACCGCCGCACGAATCAACTATCAGGACAGGTTATCTTGCCAAATACAAAACGTTGGCAACGAGTGCCGATACTGGGGGAGTGCTGAAGTTTTAATCCGCCGGAACTGACACGGTAAAATTGTCGGCACGAGCCGATTTTTTGCAGAGGCAAAAAACGGAAAACGTTTTTATCTTGCCGTTTGCGTGAAACACTTTTTAGGAAAATGATGGAAAAATGAATTGAGAACCGGAGCGGTTTTTTACCGCCGCTTCTCAACGCTCTTGCTTATTTACCGCATTAAGAGTATAATACGTTTCATCGTGATGTGCCGTCATCGGCAACCCCAAGGAAGGGACGCAATGGAAAAAGTATTTTATTCAATGGATGATAAACACGCTGCAAAGAGCGGAAATGACTGTTCTGAAACAAGAACAGAACCTATCGACAGCGGACTGCGCCGTGCCATCTCCGCAACCCGGCATTTTTTCTTCAATCATCAGCATCCCGACGGCTATTGGGTTGCCGAACTCGAAGGAGATGCACTCCTTCAAAGCGAAACAATTATGCTCCTCGCCTTTCTCGGTGAGGAAAGTTCCGAATTGGCAAAAGCCTGTGCCGTCCAACTGCTCGACACACAACTTCCAGACGGCGGCTGGGGAATGTACACGGGCGGCAAATCCGATGTCAATAATACCGTTAAAGGTTATTTCGCCCTCAAATTGACCGGACACGACCCGTCTGCCGATTATATGCAAAAGGCAAGAGTCCGCACTCTGGAACTCGGCGGAGTCGATAAGGTCAATAGTTTCACCCGGTTTTATCTTGCTGTTTTAGGGCAAATTCCGCACAACGTTTGCCCTGCCGTCCCGCCGCAGATGATGCTTCTGCCGCCTTGGTCGCCCATCAATATCTATTCGATGAGTGCGTGGTCAAGGACGATTTTCGTCCCGCTCTCCATCGTTTCGGCTCTCGCTCCGGTTCGGGAAATACCGGCAGAAAAAGGCATTAAGGAAATTTTCGTCAAACATCCGTCGCAGTGGGGGCAACTGACCGCACCGGGCAAAAAGTTATCGAAAAATCCGTTTTCGTGGGATAGGTTTTTCCGGTTATGCAATTCGGCAATGTGGCTTTGCCGGCGTTTCGGCATTACGCCGCTGCGCAAACGCGGCATCGAAAAAGCAAAGCAATGGACACTCGAACACTGCAAAGAAAGCGACGGACCCGGTGCCATCTACCCGCCGATTGTCTGGACGTGGATTGCGTTCAAAGCCCTCGGTTACAGCGATGATTCCGAGGAAATACAGTATTGCCGGAAACAGTTGAACGACTTGGTCATTCGCAGCGAAGAGCGGGGCAGCGTGCGTATTCAGCCTTGCAAATCGCCGCTTTGGGATACGGCTCTGACATTAAAAGCGTTGATGCTCGGCGGTTTAACGGCGGCGCATCCCAGCGTAAAAAAAGGTGTGCAATGGGTGCGGTCAAGGCACATTAAAGATACAGTCGGCGACTGGTCAAAGCAGTGGTCAACGAAAGATTTCAGCAGAGATAATTCTCCGTTCTCCATTCTCCATCCTCAATTACCCAACGGCTGGTGTTTTGAATTCAACAACGCTTTTTATCCCGACTGCGACGATACGGCAATGGCACTGATGGTGCTTGCCGGTCGGTTCGATTGCGGCGGCGCACATTTTCAAGGCAATGTTTCGCAAGGGGGACAAACAAACAGTTTGCCGCCGGATTTACGCCTGATGGTCTGCGAGTCATTTGATTCGCTGGAAGAGGCAAAGCAAAGTGCGCTCGATGTTGCCGATACAACGGCGGCGATTAAAAGCGGTATCCACTGGCTCTTGGCGATGCAGAACAAAGACGGCGGCTGGGGAGCGTTCGACCGGAATAATGACCTTGAAGTTCTCTGCAAAGTTCCTTTTGCCGACCATAATGCGATGATTGACCCCAGCACGCCGGACTTGACGGGACGGGTGATGGAGTCTCTCGGCAGACTCGGTTTTCGTGTCGGGCAGAATCCTGAAATCGACCGCGTTGTGAAATATATGCGCAAGAAACAGCAGGCGGACGGCAGTTGGTTTGGACGCTGGGGAGTTAATTACATTTACGGCACGTGGCAGGCATTGACTGGTTTGACGGCGGTCGGCGTTGCGGCGGAGGATTCTGCCGTTGCTGCCGGTGCGAACTGGCTTTTAGCGCATCAGCAATCGTGCGGCGGTTGGGGGGAGTCGCCGGATTCGTATCAGGACCCGTCACTTCGGGGATGCGGAACGCCGACTGCATCACAAACGGCTTGGGCGGTGATGGGACTGATAGCGGCGGGGCGAATTGATGACACTGCGGTGGAGCGGGGCGTGAAATTTCTCCTTGACCGGCAGCGGGGCGACGGAACGTGGTTCGAGCCGGAATTCACCGGTACGGGTTTCCCGTTGGTCTTTTATTTGAAGTACCATTATTATTCGGTCTATTTTCCGTTGATGGCGTTGTCGCTTTATGCTTCCCAAAAGGGCGGAGGTGCCGGTGTCCGTTTCGATGATGAGGAGATGATTTTGCGGATGCAGAATGTCCGTATCTTTTCGCCGGAGACGGCGTGTTACAATAATCGTTCTCCTGCATCGCAAACGGAGAAAACAGAGGTACAGCAAGAGGCGGCGGTTGAATCAACAGAAATGAAGCGGTCAAAGCCTGCACTACCGGTACTGCGGTTGTTTTTGGGCTAATCACAAGCCGCCTGTTACCCTTGACATATTTACCGCAGGGGCTAAAATGAACGGCGTTATGGTGATCGTAGTTCAATCGGTAGAGCACAGGATTGTGGTTCCTGTTGTTGTGGGTTCGAGTCCCATCGATCACCCTTGCCGGAATAGAGTAATCGTTATGGAATTACCGTCCGTCTTTACAGTCCTTCTTTGAATTCGCCGAGAGTCTTGTCAACAGTTGACACGATTGTAAAACAGTGTTGACATATTCATCTGCGCAGATTATACTCCTTCCTAATGCGTTCGATAGCCATAATGAATCAAAAGGGCGGAGTCGGGAAAACGACAACTGCCGTCAACGTGAGTGCCGCTCTGGCTGATGCCGGAGCAAAGGTCTGCGTCATTGACCTCGACCCCCAGGCACACGCAACCCTGCATTTCGGAGAGGATACCAAGAGCGAGGGAAAATCCGTGTATGATGTACTTACCGGAAAAATGAAACTTGCCGATGTCCGAATCGCCGTAACGGAAAATCTGCATTTGATACCTGCCCATCTTGATATGGTCGGGGCAGAACTCGAACTGGCAAGTGCCGTTGGTCGGGAACTGATTTTACGCGACGAGTTGGCTGAAGATAATGTTCATTATGATTATCTGATAATTGATTGTCCGCCGTCTTTGGGATTGTTTACGCTCAACGCTTTGACGGCGGTAAAAGAGGTTTTCGTACCGCTGCAGCCGCATTATTTTTCGCTTCACGGTTTTATGCGTCTGCTTGAAACGCTTGAGGCGGTTTCCCGCAGGCTGAACAAAAATTTGAAGTTGTCGGGCATTTTGCTGACAATGTACGACGAAACGCGGTTGGCTTCGGAGGTTGCGCAGGATATTGAGCGGTTTTTGCAGCAGCGGGAACAGTTGCCGAAGGTATGCAGCGGGGCGAACATTTTTGAAACACGAATCCGCCGCAACATACGCCTTGCCGAAGCACCGAGTCACGGTGTGCCGATATTCGGTTACGACGCTCATTCCAACGGGGCGGAAGACTACCGCCGTCTTGCTGCCGAAATTATGCGGTGAGTCTCTGTCAGAATCAGCGGGACCCGATTGTATTTTTCTTCTGTCCGGTTCATAATGGACAATAACAATTCTAAATAAATCCTGTCAAGATTAGAGTAAACACTACCTAGGCAGGAGTCTATAGTATTTACAAAATATAACATTCAGGAGAACATTATGCAGGTTGGTATTTTGATGGGCAGCGACAGCGATTGGGTGAAGATTAACGCTGCGGCAAAAGCATTGGACGAGTTCGGTGTCGAATATGAAATCAACGTGATGAGCGCGCACCGCACGCCGGACGTTGTTAAAAATTATGCGGAGACCGCCGAAAGCCGCGGCTTGTCTGTCATCATTTGTGCTGCGGGAGGATCCGCACACCTTGCCGGCGTTGTCGCTTCGCATACCGTTCTGCCGGTCATCGGAATACCGGTACAGACAGATTTGGCTGGCGGACTCGACTCCCTGTTATCGACCGTACAAATGCCGGGCGATATTCCCGTCGCAACTGTGGGAACCGGAAGCGGCGGAGCAAGAAACGCCGGTATTTTAGCCGTCGAAATACTTGCCGCCGCCGACAAAACGCTCCGGCAAAAGTTGAAAGATTTCCGTAAAAGCCTTGCCGTGAAGATTGCCGAAAAAAATGCAGCACTCCGCCTCCTTCCTCGGTGAAATCATTCAACGGCAACCGCCTTGTATGCTTCATCAGCAATGTCCAATGTTACAGCAATGTCCGCATCCGTTACGGCGGCATTAAGGAAATGATTATGATGATTTGTAAAAAAGACACCGCGCCGAACACACTCCGATACCCAGGATTGATGAAAGTAAAAATCATCGTCTCCCGTATGACGCATTGACCATAACGGCGGTTCGCCCGTGATAAGCAATTCCCGTCCGTGCTGCTTCGCAACGTCCCGCAAACCCGATTGCAACTTCAACGCCGTTGTCCGCAGTTTCGCTATAATGCCGTCCCGCTTTAGTTTGGTAAGACAAGCAATACCCGCCGCAAACGGGACTGCCGATAACCAATAACTGCCCGTATAAAATACGTCCGACACTGCGTCCCGCAGCGAATCAACACCGCATAGTGCCGACACATTATAACCGTTCGCCAATGCCTTACAGAACGTTATCAAATCTGCCCGAAAACCGTAATAATGGTCGCTGCCGGCAATGTCCAAGCGGAAACCGCAGCGGATGTCGTCGATTATCAGTACGATGCCGTGCTGCGTGCATAACTTCCGTACCGTCTGCCAATAACCGTCTGCCGGAAGTTCGCTGTCGGCAAATATCGGATGATGATACGGAGCGGCAATAAATGCGGCGATTTGATTCGGATACCGTGCTATTGCCGCTTCCAATTCGGCAGCACTATTCCAGGAGATAACGATGTTATTGGCAACATCTTCTTCAAGAATACCGGGTTTGCCGAATTGCTGCGTCCACGGAGCAACGCCGTGATAACCGCCTTTGATGAGAACGATTTTACTTCGCCCCGTTGCACATCGGGCGGTCATCACAGCAAGCGTTGTTACATCGTTTCCGTTTTTTGCAAAGAACGTCCAATCTTTGCCGGTTGTTTCGGTCAGAAGTTCGGCAAAGTCCACGAGAATCCGGTGCGGCGACGTAATACAGTTTCCCTGCCGGAGTTGCCGGACGGCGGCTTCATCGACTTCCGCATCGCCGTAGCCGAGAAGATTAGGTCCATAAGCGCACATATAATCGATAAACCGGTTTCCGTCGGCATCCCAAAAGTATGTTCCTTCGGCGCGTTCGGCGAAAACGGGAAAGGCATCGAAAGGGATAGCACAGCCGTTGGAAGGACCGAGATGTCCCGGTACGCCTTGGGGAATGACTTTCAACGCCCGCTGAAACAGTTCCCGATTTTTTGTGTATT
Organism: Planctomycetaceae bacterium; assembly: GCA_031288955.1. Classification (GTDB taxonomy): domain Bacteria; phylum Planctomycetota; class Planctomycetia; order Pirellulales; family Thermoguttaceae; genus WRKP01. Next base: position 17,390 of record JAITQJ010000389.1, read on the forward strand.
GATAGACCATAAAATTGTCGGCGTTTTTATTGCGGATAACAAGCCGAAAACAGTTTGAGCGGCGTTTTTCAGGTGTCCCCGAAAAAGAGCGGTATTTCCCGTTTAGCGGCTTCCGGCGAATCGGAGGCGTGTACCAAATTGCGTTGACTGCTCAACGAGTAGTCGCCCCGTATCGTTCCGGCGGCGGCTTCGAGACCGTTGGTTACGCCGACCATCCGGCGGACGACGGCAATGACTTCTGGTCCTTCAAGAACGGCGGCAACAACGGGACCGCTGGTAATATATTCTTTCAACTGCGGATAGAACGGCTTCTGTAAGTGTTCGGCATAATGCTGCTGTGCCAATTCCGGTGTGATAGACAGCAGTTTCATTGCTTTAATCCGCAGCCCTTTGTTTTCAAAACGGCGTAAAACTGCGCCGACGAGTTGCCGTTCAACCGCATCCGGCTTTAAGAGTATTAGTGTCTGTTCCATATTTATATTGACGACATACGCGCAGCGGGATTCTAACAGAATTTTTAGGCGAATCAAGTCCTGCTAACCGGACGGAGAGCGAAATCAATGTCCTTGCCAAAGTTGCGAAGCGGTGTACCGGTTGTGATGTGTCCCCCCTTCCTCGATTTTCCGTGTCATTTTTTGATGACAAATTTATTCCGGCAGGAAATGAGGGTTTGTGATAGAACGTTAAAAAATCGGCGGTATCGTCTCAAGTTCTGCTGCCGGTTTTACCGATAAGGACAGTGTAGTGATACAATACAGACCGGCAACGGACGACTCACGGAGGAGGTTATGTTTTATAAATTGACGCTTGCAGCATTGTTAAGTGCTTCTCTGTTGAGTTCCACAGGCTGTATTCACGCCATCTTTTCCAGCGACCCGATTCGGCGAAATAATCAGTTGCTCAATAAGTCAGAAGATTTACGCCTTATTCAAGACGAATGGGAGCGGTTTTGGATGCTCGACCAGCCAAGTCATCTCACTCCGTACCGTACACACGGCGGCGTTATCTGACATTGGGCGGTGCTGCCGGTTCATCGCGTAAAGCCGTATTTTTTCATCACGGCTTTGCCCTCGTTTGATATGAGGTAGCCGGTGAGACGCTGACTGTAGCCGATTGTGTCGGATGTTGTCATCACAATCATCGGGACAGCAACGGCATAACGCTCGACCGGATTATTTTCAAGGGAAACGGATGTGCCGAATTTTTTCTCGTCCATCAATACGCCGTAAATCGATTTCAGTGCCGAACGAACCTTGTCGCGGTTCTTGCTCCGCTGTGCTTCCCTTAACAACGGTGCAAACCGTTCGTTAAACTCATCAGCATATTTTGCCAGAAGGAATTCCGTAACACTCGTTACATCCCAAACAAGTGCCGCATCGATTTCACCGTCCTCTAACGCTTCAAGCAATTCATATTGCCGGGCAAACTGATACAAATTAGCAGGCGGTTCAGTCCGAATGAGTCCATTTGTCATCTTGTTCAAAACATTCCAGGACGCTTCGCCGAGACCGTCAATGGACGGGTCAACGATGCCGAGTTTGTACTGACCGTCAAGAACGCTTTTTGCCGATGTAAAACGTTTCGGATTATCCGTTTCTGTCAAAAGTGCCAGTGTCAAATGACACAATGGCTGTGTATCGGCAACAAGAGCCAGTTGCCGGAGTTTATTGAT
>JAITQJ010000199.1 GCA_031288955.1 Planctomycetaceae bacterium
GAAGTATATTATAGTTCGGCGGGGATATAAAGTCCGTTTGGATTGGACACTCCTGCAAGGTTCCCAAAGAACATTACTTCGCTGTAAACGATGAGGATTTTGCACGGGCAGCGGATAAATAACTCCGTTCGGTTATCCATTGCGTTTTCGTTGCGTTATGTGTTGTTGTATAAGGAACGGCGGTATGACTATATCAAAACTGGATTATCTGATGAAGTCATTGCATATTTTAGGGACAGAAGCCGCTGACTGTCTGCAAATCGATTCTACAACCATCAGTAAATGGCGGAACAAACAGCGGAGTATTCCCCGCAGGAACGGACAATCAAGACAGTTAGCAGAATTTTTATTACAAAAAGAGAAAGAGCAAGGCGTTAGAGTCATCTTCGATATTCTTAAAACACTTAAAGAAGATATTAATCCGGAAAGCATCGAACAGCAGATTGAAGTATTGAGTTTTTGGCTCACTGAAAAGAAACTCGAACCGCCCGGCAGCCCCGATGTTCAGCCGCCGGTTTTTATGCCGAAAAACGGATATAATACCAATATCAGTGTCTTTCTTGATGATAACGGGATTGACGAAGCCGTTGCCTGCTGCCTGGAATATGTGCTGCGTTTGCCGCCGGAACAAACGATTTACCTTGTTGATTACTCTGGAATCCAGTGGACAAAAGGCGATGAATTAACCGAAGAGCAGGAACGGATTAATAACTGTATGCTCTATTTTCGTGCTGTTTCGCATTACGGACACCGCCTAATTATTATTGACTGCAACACAGATGTTTATCGTCCCTACCGTGCCATCTTCCGATGGATGGAACTCTATCTCCTCAACGGGGTTGAGGTTTGGAGTTGCTCTTCAATACACGATGATGCCTATCATTATACAAATTTTGTTGTCGAAAATGAAATTGTCCTGCAATGTATTTCCAATGCAGACTTCGGCGGCAAACCGCATAGTTTGCTCTACACGAACAAGGAGACCGTCGATTTCTTTTTCAACAATGTATCCGGCATTATGAAAAAATCCAAACGTTTGATTGAATCTGTTTCGGTCAATGAGATTTTAACATTTTGGGATATTGTGCAAAAAGGATTGAAACCGAAGCGGCATATTTATATGTTAAATCCGTCGCTGACATTGCAACTGACTGATAATGCCCTGCTCCGGGAAATATTGGAAACAAACGAAATCCCCCGACCGAAAATCGAGGAATGTCTTTCGGCGGCGGAAATGATTCGGCAGATACAGAATGAAAACCATTTTTCCTATCTGTGCAATCTTGATTATCTGGAAAAGGCTGCCGCGTCTGAAATGATTGAGGACAGCACCCTGTCTGAAATCTGCGGTCATCAAGTAATGATTACAACAAATCATCTGCGTAAAATTGTCAATTCCCTGATGCTTTCGCCGCTGTATCGGGATAATCATATCCTTTTTACGTCCTTTGATTACTGGAATGCCGTACCGGAAAATATGAGTCTTTTGGTGCAGGAAGACAGTTTTGTTGCGGCGTGGAATGTGAAGAGATATAAAAAACGTTTATTCTGTCTGAATCCTGACATCATTTCCGGTTTTTACCGGTACATCGAAGACCTGAAAACGGCAATTCCGAAAATCTGCTGGGACAAAAAATGGCAGGATAAGCAACTTCGCCGGATTACAGAACCGGTGCCGTAGTTTTGGGTCCATATCTTCTGTGTTTTATTTCTCTATCTGCTGCCCATTTTCTCTCTCAAACCGGCATAATCTTGGCAATTTTCATTTTTTACCATTGCGAATTGGCATAAAATTGGCATTTTTTGTCAAAACACCCCCTATTGACGTTTCTTTGGCGTGTATTAAAATACTATGAAACATATAAATCCGATATGCTTTTCAGTGTGTTAGATACAAAGAATCGGGGGCAGGTGATTTCCATACCCCGGAAAAACAATGTGCGGAATTTTCGGCTATATCAATTACGGTAATTTTTTAAGCAACTCACAAGCGGCGGAGATTTATTCTGCTTTTGCGGAAGTGTGCATCGTCCGGGGGGCGCACGCTGCCGGAATCGCTTATTTTGCCGCCGGAAAATTACATACTAAAAAGGACAGTACTGATTTGGTGAAAGCCGGTTTTTCCTATCCTCCCGACACAAAGATATTAAACGCGCACTGCCGGCTGTCGATTCAAAAGAATTATTTTTGTAACGAAAACAATCATCCGTTTTGCGGTCAAACACTCAACGGAACACGGTACGCTGCCGAACATAACGGAATCTTTATGAATTTGCGTGAACTTCGGCGGCGGTTTAATGTGCCGGAAACAAATATCAGCACGGATAGTTATTTCATTGTGCAGTTATTAGATACAAAACAATGTTTAAGCCGACGGACATTGAAAGAAGTTTGCGAAACACTGCAAGGAAGTTTTGTTTTTACCGTATTAGATGACAAGGGAAATTTTTATATCTGCCGCGGCGATGTGCCGGTGTATGTGATTCATTTCAAAAAATGGAAATTATATGTTTATATTTCGACAAGAGATTTATTTGACCAGGCGGCTGCCCTGACGTTTTTATGGAACAGTTATCAAACATCTAATTTAGAATCCTCGAAAAGCGAAGTGTATCTCGTTCCGATTCATAAAGGCACTATCATCGGCATATCGCCGGACGGTGAACTGACACGGGAAACATTTATTTTTCAAGATGATAAGGTAATCAAACATAACTGGTACCGGCACGAAATAACGGAAACGGACGAATTAAAAGAACAGTTGGCAAATTTGAATAACGAGTGATTATGATGATTCGGCTGGTAGAAATCAAAAAGACATACCAAACATCAAGCGGTCCTTTGCAGGTGCTTGATTCGGTATCCGTCCATATCAAGGCGGGAGAGATTTTTGGTTTTATCGGCTTTTCCGGTGCGGGTAAATCGACCTTGCTGCGCTGCATTAACCTGTTGGAAAAACCGGACAGCGGTGCTGTATTCGTGGACGGAGAAAATTTGACAGCACTGACAAAAAAAGAATTGTTAGGACGCAGGCAAAAAATCGGAATGGTATTTCAGCATTACAATTTGCTGCAAAATGCAACCGCCTTTGACAATGCGGCGTTTCCTTTGGCAATCGCAAGAGTTCCGAAAGCCGAACGGCGTGAGCGGGTGCTGCAAAGTTTGGAAACCGTTGATTTATCCGACAAAGCCGGTGATTATCCGTCAAAGTTAAGCGGCGGTCAAAAACAGCGGGTGGCGATTGCAAGGGCAATCGTAACGAAACCGAAAATCCTGCTGTGTGATGAACCGACTTCGGCTTTGGACCCGCAGACCACACGAAGTATTTTGCAGTACCTGAAACGGATTAACAAAGAACTTGGAATAACCATCGTTTTGGTAACGCACGAAATGGATGCCGTCCGCTCAATATGCAGCCGGGTTGCTGTGATGGAAACAGGACGGCTGATTGAAACGCTGGATATGTCAAAAGAATTGCAACCGCCGCAAACCGGATTGGCAAGGTTTTTATTTGCAAGCGGAGCAGGAATATAGCGGAGTCCCGTGATGAATAAAATTATTGAATTATTACCGCAGATTGCAACGGCATTCGGACAGACATTTTATATGATGTTTTTTACGCTGACTATTGCCGCTTTGCTCGGTATTCCGCTCGGCACATACCTTTACTTAATCCGTCCGGGTTCGCTGATGCAGAAGCCGCGGCTTTATATTGTACTGGATGCAATGGTGAATATCGTCCGTTCGTTTCCGTTTTTGATATTGCTTGTTGCGATAATACCGTTCACTCGCTTCATCATCGGAACTTCGCTTGGAACAACGGCGGTCATCGTTCCGCTGACGATTTGTGCAACACCGGATTTTGCGAGGCTCATTGAACAGGTGCTGCTCGAAGTGAACCGCGGAGTGATTGAAATGGCGGAAGCCGCCGGTGCGGGTACCTATCAGATTATTTGGAAAGTGCTGTACCGGGAAGCCCGCTCCGGTATGGTTTGTTCGGCAACATTAATTTGCGTCAACTTCATTTCCTACTCGACCGTTGCCGGTCTGGTGGGGGGCGGAGGAATCGGCGATTTTGCTATCCGGTACGGATATTACCGCTATCAGCCGGAAGTGATGGTCTTCACTGTCATTTTGATTATCCTGCTTGTTCAGGCAATTCAGACGACGGGAAGGATTATTGCACAAAAATTAGATAAGAGGATTTAAGAGAAGAGATAGGGAACAGTTTCCTGTCCGCTCATACTTTAACCCGGAGGACATAGACAATGAGAACACAACAATTCGTGAAACTTTTCGCCGTTACACTTTTAACGCTGCCGGTGTTGACCGGCTGCGGTGAGAAGCAGCGGCACAACGCTCAAGACGACAAGGTTATCAAGTTCGCTTCGTGTAACCTGAAAGCGTATGAGGACACCACCAAGGTATTAGCAAAGGAAGTCGAGAAACTCGGCTATACACTGCAATACACGTTCCTTGCGGATAACACGCAACTGAACGAAGCGGTTGAGCGGGGCGAATACCTTGCCAACTACCATCAGCACGCTCCGTATATGAACGAGTTTAATGCCGCTCACAAGGGAAATCTTGCCGCTGCATTTGAAGTGTTCACCGACAGAGCGGGCATCTTTTCCAAGAAGCATAAAAGTTTGAAAGATTTGCCGGAGGGGGCAACCATCACGATAGCCAACGACCCCGGTAATAATTTCCGTGCGCTCGTCATTCTGGCGGATGCCGGCGTGATTAAATTGAAGGAAGGGTTGAAACCCATTGATGTAACGCAAAAAGACATCACGGACAATCCGAAGAAGTTAAAGTTCATCGAAGTGGATTACACGATGTTGTCCAAAGCACTGGAAGAAGCGGATGCCGGTTTCCTTTACGCCACCGTTGCCGCTGAAATCGGTTTGGAATTCGGCAAAGATGCTTTGGCGGGAGAACGGAAAGAATTGCAGGCACCGGATATTATCGCTGTCCGCAAGGAAAATCTGGGGTCGGAAAAGGTTAAGATTTTGGAAAAAGCATACAAGAGCGATGCTCTCAAGCAGGCGTTCAAAGATACATTCGGCGGAAAGGACGTACTGCTTCCGGCTTGGCAATAAGAAGAAACGATGCTTTCTATCAGACCCGCAGCCAGCGGCTGCGGGTCTGAATATCCCGTGTTACAAAAACAACGAAATAATGACAGCAGTCTATAAACAAAGTTTAACGGAACTCATCGGCAATACACCTTTGCTGGAATTGAAGAAATTCGGAGCAGGGCAAGGCGTTAAGGCGAAATTGGTAGCGAAGTTGGAGTATTTCAATCCTGCCGGCAGTGTGAAAGACCGCATCGCCCTGGCAATGATTGAATTCGCCGAAGAGCGGGGACTTTTGAAAAAAGGCTCCGTCATTATCGAACCGACCAGCGGAAATACCGGCGTTGGACTCGCATTTGTTGCCGCCGCAAAGGGTTACAAAATCGTTATCACGATGCCGGAAACGATGAGCATTGAACGGCGGAATTTACTGAATGCGCTTGGAGCGGAACTTGTTCTGACACCGGGCAGTGAAGGAATGAAAGGAGCAATCCGCAAAGCGGAAGAGATTGCCGCTCAAATTCCAAACAGTTATTGTCCGCAGCAATTCCGTAATCCGGCGAATCCGCAGATACACCGTGAAACGACGGCGGAAGAAATATGGCGGGACACTGAAGGCGAAGTAGATATTTTCGTCGCCGGTGTCGGAACCGGCGGAACGGTAACCGGTGTCGGTGAAGTGCTGAAAGCGAAAAAGCCGTCCGTAAAAATTATCGCCGTCGAACCGGATGATTCGCCGGTTTTGTCCGGCGGTGCAGCCGGTGCGCATAAGATTCAGGGTATCGGAGCGGGCTTTGTCCCCGAAATTATGAATCTGGCGGTCGTGGATGAAATTTTCCGTGTCAAAAATGAAGAGGCATTTGAAGTATCAAGGAAGTTAGCCGCCAAAGAAGGATTGCTGACCGGTATTTCCTCCGGTGCGGCAGCATTTGCCGCTGTGCAGGCTGCAAGACGCGAAGAAAACAGGAACAAGACCATCGTGGTTTTACTTCCTGATACCGGAGAACGGTATTTATCCACACCGCTTTTTGATAATCCTTTGAAGAAATAGGAGATAGTCAGATGAGTTACACAGCACAAGAATTAGAACAAGCAAAAAAATACATACAGGACAATCATATTGATTCCGTCGAAGTCGGTTTTGCGGACATCAACGGAGCGATTATCGGCAAACGGCTGCCCGCATCGTTCTTGTTGAAGAATATGACTGCCGGAACGAGCATTTGCCGCGCACCGTTGACGTGGGATATTCAGAACGAATACTTTTCGACATCAAAGTTTGCCGGTTTTGAATACGGTGCTTCTGATATGACGTTGAAGCCTGATTATTCGACTCTGCGTAAAATTCCGTGGCGGGAAGGAACGGCATTCGTTCTTGCCGACCTCGACGTTGATACGGGAGAACGAATTCAGGTATCTCCGCGCCAAATCCTGAAAAACGTTTTGTCCCGGCTCGATAAGACGGGATTTACGGCAAAGGTCGGTTCTGAAATTGAACTTTATCTGCTCGATGAAAACAAGCGACCGCTCTTCGGCGGGAAAGAAACGTATTCTATCGGCAAGGCAGACCAATACAGTGCCATTATTGACCAAATTCAACGGAATTTAGAAAATTTTCAGATTCCGCTGGAAGCGATTCATACGGAATACGGACCCGGTCAGATGGAAATCATTTTGGAATACTCCGATGCGTTGACGAATGCCGATAACACGGTGATTGCCCGAAATTCCATTAAAGAGATTGCCCGAAAGAACGGTCTGTACGCAACATTTATGGCTCGGCTCTGGGATACGGAATCCGGCAGCGGGTATCATCTGCATCAGAGTTTATGGACAAAGGACGGTAAAAACGTTTTTGCCGAAGACCGGCGTGTGCTTGAACAATATACGGCGGGACTGCTTGCCGGAACCAATGAATTGATGGCTCTCGTCTGTCCGACCGTTAACTCCTATAAACGGCTTACCGATATGTCGTTCGCACCAACTAAAGTCGGTGTCGGATACGATAACCGGACGGTTTCGACCCGGCTTGTCGGACGGGGCAGCAGCACCCGCATTGAACAGCGAACCGGTGCCGCTGACGCAAACGCTTATTTTCTCATTGCTGCAAGCATTGCTTCCGGTTTGTACGGATTGGAACATCAATTACCCGCTCCGAACATTATTGAAGGGAACGGTTATTACAACACAGAACTGCCGAATATACCGCGGACATTGAAAGACGCTGCCGAACTCTTTGACCGGAGCGAAAAAGCCGTTGAGTATTTCGGCAAAGAATTTGTTGAGATATTCAGTGAGTTGATTCATTTCGATATATCCGTTCACGATAAAATCGTCAGTGATTGGGAGCGGGAAAGATACCTGGAAAATTCGTAGAAAAAAGATGTCCGTTTCACGTGAAATTATAGATGATGTGTTTGCCTTTCGGAAACCGGAGCGGGTACCGGTCGGTGTGTGTCTCGGCGGAAGTTATCCCTTTTTTGTCGAAGGGGTCTCTTTACAGGAGTTGTTGACGCAGCCGCCGTCCAGAGCCGCTGAAATTTTTTACCGTGTCAACGAACGTGTCGGGGCGGACTTCATCACGGTCGGCACCGGTGCAACAGCATTGTTAATTGAAGGATTAGGAGGGCAAATCAAATTTTCGCCCAAAGGCGCACCGGAAATTGCTGCGCCGCTGGTGCAATCGGAAGCGGACATAGAAGCATTAAACATTCCGGCAGCATTGCAGACAGAAAAGATGCAATGGTTAAAAGAGGCTGCGGCTGAAACAGTCAAATTGAATCATCAGCAAAAAAGTTTATTCGTCAGCGGACGCGCTCCGTTCACGTTAGCAGGACAACTGCTGGGCTTGGAAACGTTGTCAAAATCATTGTATAAGAACAAAACGTTTGTTGAAAAATTGTTGGAATTTACGGTTAAACTTTCCGCATCGTATTTTGAATGGATGCTGCAAATTGACGGACTGAACGGCATTTTTATTGCCGACCCCAGCGCATCCGGCGATGTGGTTTCCGTTAAACATTTTGAAACAACCGTTATCCCGCCGCTGACAGCGGTTATGCAGCAACTCGCACATTACCAAAAATTATCGCTGATTCATATTTGCGGCAATATCACTGACCGGCTGCATTTGATTCCGCAAACCGGTATTCAGATGGTTTCAGTGGACAGTAAAGTCGATTTACAGCAGGCAAAAAAGATATTGGACGGCAAAACGGCTTTGGCAGGAAACGTGAATCCGGTAACCGTTTTAGAAGATAAAACGGCAGAGGAAGTTTATTGGGAAACGCAGCAATGTTTGAACATTGCGGCAAAAGACGGCGGTTTTATGCTTCTGCCCGGCTGTGATATTTCCGCAAAAGTAAGCGAAAAAAATATCAAGGCGTTTGTGAACGCCGCAAAAGAATGGAAGGAGTAAAAGGACGAATATAATATGACATATATCGAACTAAAAGTTGCCCCCCGCCGTGAAGAGCGGTTAGGAACCTGTATTGAGTTCGGCGGCACAGTCGGCGAAGTACATCGTCAATTTTGCGGCGGTTGTCTGAAAAACCGGAGCCGGTCTTTCAGTCAGGGAACAATTTGTCAACTCCTGCCGGCAACGGCGATATTAACCTCCCTGCAAGACAGCGTGGTGATTGTTCACGGTGCGGTCGGCTGCGGCGGTGCCGTCCATTCACAAGGCGCAAGTGTCCGGCTGGGACAATTCAACAGCGGCGATAAAAACCCGAAGGGCGCACTCTGGCTTTCGACCAATTTAAGCGAAAGCGATGTTGTTTCCGGCGGTGAAGAGAAATTAAAACGGGCAATCATTGAAGCAGATAAACGTTACCGTCCTTCCGCCATCATCGTTTTATCAACCTGCGTGCCGGGAATTATCGGCGATGATATTGACGGTGCTGCCGATGCGCTGAAAGAACAGGTCGCGGCAACGATTCTGCCGATTCACTGTGAAGGATTCAAGACAAAAATTATGGCAACCGCCTACGATGCGATATTTCATTCCTTTCTGCGCAATATGGTAGATGGAAACGATGAAACGGAATTTGCGGTGTATAACAACGAAGCGGCAGTTACGGCGGAAAAAATACGGAGAAGCCGGCTGGTCAATCTGCTTAATGTCTCTTCAATGACCGGACCCGACCAAAAGGAGTTGACCCGCCTTTTGAATAAACTCGGTCTTGAAGTAAATATGCTCCCTTGTGATGCCCATCCCGATGCGTTCCGGCTTGCCCCGTTTGCGGCACTCTCTATCGGTGTATGTCCCACTCACGATGATTATTTTATGTCGTATTTGCACGAAAAATTCGGCGTTCCGTTTGTCGGCGGTCAAATGCCCATCGGCATCGAAAACACCTCGCTTTGGCTGCGTCAGATTGCCGCAAAGTTAGGGCTTGAAGATGCTGCGGAACGTATCATTCAATCAGAAACAGAAGAATTACACCGTGCATTACAACCGCTGCTGCCCAACTTGAAGAGCAAAACGGCAATGCTCAGCGCAGGCGAAATACGGACGCTGGCAACTGCCGTGTTGTTACAGGAATTGGGTATGGAAATTCTTGCCGTGCGTCCCTATCACTACGACGAATTCGGCGGAACGGAAATAAGCAAACTCGAAAAGGTCAATCCGAAAATTCGAATCAATGTCGCAACGGCACAGCCGTTTGAGGCGGTCAATTTGATTTACCGCACGAAACCGGACATTTACATCGGACATAATTCGGACAATATTTGGGCGGCAAAATGCGGCGTTTCGATTTTACCGATTTACGGAACGAACAGCATTTACAGCGGCTACGCCGGTGCTTATGATGTCGCCCGCCGTATTGAGCGGCACCTGAAAAATCCGGTGTTCAATGAACATTTAGCAAAAAATGTCCGGCAGCCGTACAAAGAAAGTTGGTACGCCGAAGACCCGTTTAAGTATATCAAAGGAGTTGAATAAAATGCCTGATAACCGTTTTATTGAAAGACCGCGTTCATTTTGTTCGCTGGGCGGTGCGCTGCTTACGGCAACCGCTCTGCCGGAAGTTGTTCCGATACTGCATACCGCAATGGGCTGCGGCGGAAGTATCTACTGGAATCAATACGGCAGTACCGGCTATCTCGGTGCAGGTTATTGCGGCGGCTTGGCGGTTCCCAGTTCCAACATTCAGGAAAAAGACATCATCTTCGGCGGATTAGAACGTCTGGAAGAACAAGTCCGCACCACCATAGAGTTAATTGACGGCAAACTGTTTATTATCCTTACCGGCTGCACGGCGGACATTATCGGTGATGATGTGCAGTCCGTTGTCCGGCAATACCGCAATGAGGGGATTAACATTTTTGGAGCGGAAACCGGCGGATTTCACGGAAGCGGATACAAGGGACACGATACCGTGCTAACCGTACTGGCAAGCGAATTCATCGGGCAGAAAAAAACGAAAAAGAAGAACAAAATCAATCTGCTCGGTATCGTTCCGGGACAAGATGCGTTCTGGCGGGGTAACTTGCTGAAAATCCGTACGCTTCTGGAAAAACTGGGATTAGAAGTCAATTCCTTTTTTACGCAACACGATACACTGGACAGTATCCAAAATGCCGGTGATGCCGAATTGACCGTTACTGTTTCGGATTTTTACGCCCGCAAAACGGCAGAAGCATTGCAGGACGTTCATCATATTCCTTATGTAACAAATCCGTTTCCCATTGGTCCGACAGCAACGGAAGCGTTTTTGAAAAAAGTTGCCGAAGCATTGGAACTCGCACCGGAGACGGTGAATAAAGTCATTGTCTCGGAAAAAGAGCAGTATTTCCATTACATTGAACGCGTTGCAGATGCTTACAATGACCTCGATTGGCAGCGTTATGCCGTCGTGGTCGGCGATGCCAATTATGCTCCGGCGATAACAAAATTCCTTGCCGATGATTTCGGCTGGCTGCCGGAGTTGATGGTCGTTACCGATGATATTGACGAAGAGGATAAAACCAAAATCAATGCGGTCATCGAATCGTTAACATCGCACTATCCGGCAGCCGTTGCTTATGAGTCCGACCCTACAGAAATCAAGACACATTTCTGGCAGGTGATTCCGAGAAGGACGGATAGTTTATATCAAAAGACTTTTTCTCCCGGCTTTGTTGTCGGAAGTCATCTGGAACGGGAATTTGCCGCGGACATCGGTGCCGGACATTTAACCGTAAGTTATCCGGTCGGCAACCGTATCGTTCTCAACCGCGGTTACGCCGGATATGACGGCAGTTTGTCGCTTATCGAAGATTTATTGTCTGTCATCGCAGCACAAAGATAAAGGATATTTTTATGACAAAAACAAAACACGAACTTTACGCTTTACTTTCCGATGCCGTTGTCGGGATGGACGAAGATACTGCCGCCGCATTGTCCCGCGAAGCAATCGGGGCAGGATACGATGCTTACGAAACCATTGAACAAGGACTTGCCAAAGGAATGGAACGCGCCGGTAAACTGTTCGACGAAAGCGAGTATTTTGTTCCCGAATTATTGATGTGTGCAGATGCTCTCAATGTCGGTTTGGACATATTACGACCGCATATCACGACCGAAGAGCGGAGCGAAAAGCATCGGATTGTTATCGGCGTGATTGAAGGCGATACGCACGACATCGGCAAGAACCTTGTCAAGTTGATGTTGTCTGCTGCCGGTTTCGATGTGATTGATTTGGGCAGAGATGTACCGCCGTCCGTCTTTGTGGAACGCGCTATTAAGGAAGAGGCAAAAATCATTATGATTTCTTCCCTGATGACGACAACAATGGACGGAATGGAGGAAACCGTTCAATTACTGCACGAAAAAGGTGTCCGGGAAAAGTTCAAAGTTGCGGTCGGCGGCGGTCCCGTTTCCAGCGGGTTCGCCGAAAAAATCGGTGCCGACGGATACGCATCCAACGCAAACCAAGCCGTTAAACTGGCAAATGAGTTAGCACAGAGTAAATAAATGTAACTGCTCCTGCCGCTTCCTTATTCACAACAAACAATGTTCACTCCCAAAGAACGATTACACAATACTTTAACCGGCAAAGCCGCTGACCGTCCGCCGGTTATCTGTCCGGGCGGAATGATGAACGCCGCGGTTGTCGGCGTGATGAACAAGACCGGTAATACATTGCCGGATGCTCATTATACCGCCGAAGCGATGAGCAATCTGGCTTATGATGTTCACGAAAATACCGGCTTTGAAAATTTCGGGATTCCTTTTTGTATGACCGTCGAAGCCGAAGCACTCGGCAGCAGTATTGATTTTGGTTCCCTGAAATGCGAACCGAAAATTCAGGAGGAACGCTTTGCATCCGTGAAAGACGTTACTTTTATGCCGGACGGTTCGATTGAAAAAACGTCCCGCGGCGAAGCCGTGATTCAAACGGTTTACACGTTGTCCCGAAAGCATCCCGATATTCCGGCAATCGGAAGTTTAACGGGTCCCATCAGTACGGCAGCGTCAATCGTTGACCCGATGATTTTTCTGAAACAATTACGGCGTGAAAGAGAAAAGTCTCATCAGGTCATTGATTATGTCGTTAATCAGTTAATCAGTTATGCAAAACAGTTAGCGGATAATGGAGCGGCGGTTATTTCTATTGCTGACCCGACAGCGACGGGAGAAATTCTCGGACCGAAAATGTTTGAAGAATATGCCGTACTTTATTTGAATAAAATTGCGGATGCCGTTCACGAATACGGAATTCCGGTCATCATTCATATTTGCGGCGATGTCCGAATGATAAAACCGCAACTGCATCAATTACACGGTAATGTGTTGAGCGTTGATGCAATGGTGGACTTAAAACGATTGAAAGACGATTTGGAAAACAAACGGACGATGGGGAACATCAGCACCTATCTATTGGAATTTGGTAATGCAGAAAAAGTGTATCAGCGGACAAAAAATCTGCTGACGAAAAACATTGATGTACTTGCTCCTGCCTGCGGATTAAGCACATCAACACCGCTCGAAAACATTACCGCTTTTACAACCGCCGTGAAGGAGATATAAATGCTTCCTGTTGTTACATTTATCAACGAACAAAAAGGTGCTGCCGTGCCGTCCGCTACAACGGTGCTGGACGCTGCGCGGCAACTGAATGTCGTTTTGGAATCCCCTTGTAACGGTGTCGGGACGTGCGGTAAATGCAAAGTTCAAATCAACGCCGAAACCGTTCTTGCCTGCCGGACAAAAATCACGCAAAACATTACCGTTTTTACGCAAACAAAAGAAATTGAAAACAAGACACTCAAAATTTTGGCAAGCGGAAAAAGTTTTGAATATCCCTTGAAGCCGTTCATTTCAAAAACATTTGACGGGGAAAAAACGCTTGTCTATGGAGGAGACAAAATTTTAGGAACGGAAACCGGCGACACGGCAAACTCGTTGTACGGCATTGCCGTTGACATCGGAACAACAACGTTGGTTACCGCAATCATTGACCTGACCAGCGGCAAGGAAACGGCAGCCGAAAGCCGGTTAAATCCGCAGAGTGCTTACGCACAGGACGTTCTCTCGCGAATTCATTTTTGCAACAGCAGCGGCGGTTTGACAACGTTACAAAAAACGCTTACCGATACGCTCAATGAAATGTTTGCCGCTGCCGCAGCGAAAGCGGGAGTCAGTACACAGCATATCTACGAGATTGTTTATAGCGGTAATACGGCAATGCTGCATCTTGCGTGCGGCGTGAGTCCGAAACCGCTGGGGCAATATCCGTATGTTTCGCAGATACAGGGCGGAGAACACATTCCATCGGCAAATCTGTCTCTGAACATATCGCCTTTCGGTCTCGTTTATTTACCGCCGGTTATTTCTGCTTTTATCGGAGCGGACATCACATCGGGGATATTGGTGTCGCAGTTGTTTGAGCGGAAAGAAACGATTCTTTTTATCGACATCGGAACGAACGGTGAAATCGTTTTAGCAAAGGACGGTGCGCTGGCGGCAACATCCGCCGCTGCGGGTCCCGCCTTTGAAGGAATGAATATCGTCTGCGGAATGAGAGCCGGAAACGGTGCCGTTGAAAGTTTTCACATTGAAGAAAACGGCACCGTTTCGTTTCAGGTCATCGGTAATGAAGAGTATCCTCTATCCGCAGTCGGAATCTGCGGCAGCGGGCTTTTAGACATCACCGGCGAGTTAGTCCGAAGCGGTATTATTGGAAAGAGCGGAAGATTTTCTGTAACAGCAAATTCAGACAGGCTGCGTGAAAAAGACGGTAAAAAAACGTTCTTTATCACAGACAGCGTTTATCTGACGCAAAACGATGTCCGCCAGATTCAACTTGCCAAAGGCGCAATCCGTTCAGGCATTGAATCGCTTTTGACCGCATTAAACCTGACCGCAGACGAAGTTCAGCAGGTCGAAATTGCCGGTTCGTTCGGCTATCACCTGAACGAAAAGAGTTTGCTCGACATCGGTTTATTGCCTGCGGCTTTCAAAGACAAAGTAAAGTTTGTCGGCAACACCGCCCAATCCGGCGGCATTGCTTTTTTGCTCAATACCGATTGCAGAGAAAAAATGTGTTCTGCTGTAACAGAAATAAGAAAAATCGAATTAGCAAACAACGAGGGTTTTGAAAAACTGTTTGTCGCTTCACTGGCATTTTAACTTTTTTAACCACAATGAATTTATTAGATAACTGCATATCGGGAACACATTCGGACAATAAAAATGTTTGGAGTATTCTTGCTCCGTATTCTGCGGCGGCGCAGACGGAACAGGGATTAGCGTTTTACAAGCGGACATACCGTGAACCGGCAGCCGTTCATCAGCAGTTACAGCGTATCACAAGCCGCCTGATAAGACAAATCAACCGGCGTTTGCCGCAAATTATTTCCATTGCCGACCCATATACCAATCCGCAGACCGTATCGGAAACGCATTGCCGGGACTTTTCGTTACCGTATTTGATTCGCCTTTTAGCCGCCTTAAATCCGGCACACGGCGGGATTATTCACCTTTGCCCTTACTGCTCGACGTTGCTGGAAAAATATAATCTGGTGCAAGTGGAGACCGTATCCTTGATGACTTCAAAATTGTATGAGGACATTTTATCTGAGTATTGTCAAGCAGAAAAACTTGTATTGGCAGGAAAACAATGTATCCATACGGAAAAGACAAATAAAATCTTTTTGTTACATTTATCCGATTCCTTTTCTATTCAGCAAAATATACTTTAACATTTGCCGCTTTCCGGTAACAACAACACAGCAAACCAACAACAGGAGTTCTCTATTATGAGTAAGAAAATTAAACAGATAGCCATTTATGGTAAAGGCGGTATCGGAAAATCCACGACAACCTCCAATCTCAGCGCAGCCCTTTCCGATATGGGTTACAAGGTAATGCAGTTCGGATGCGACCCGAAGGCAGACTCCACAAACACCCTGCGTGACGGGACTTATATCCCGACGGTACTCGATTTGCTTCGGGAAAAAGGAAGCGTTGATGCACACGAAGCGGTATTTCGCGGATACAACGGTATTTACTGCGTTGAAGCCGGCGGTCCCGCTCCGGGTGTGGGCTGTGCCGGACGCGGCATTACAACCGCCGTTTCGCTTCTGAAACAGCAGAAACTCTTTGAGGAGTTGGAGTTGGATTATGTGATTTACGACGTTCTCGGAGACGTTGTTTGCGGCGGTTTTGCCGTCCCTATCCGTGAAGGAATCGCAGAACACGTTTTTACTGTTTCGTCTTCGGACTTTATGGCAATCTATGCCGCCAATAATCTGTTCAAGGGAATACAAAAATACTCCAACTCCGGCGGTGCATTGCTCGGCGGGGTCATTGCCAATTCAATCACACAGCCGATTCAGCGGAAGATTATCGACAACTTTGTTGAGCGGACAGGAACCAAAGTGATGGAGTACATTCCGCGTTCGCTGACTGTTACAAAAAGTGAACTTGCCGGAAAGACAACGATTGAAGCCGACCCGAATTCAGAACAGGCGGGAATCTACCGCAGTCTTGCGAAGAACATTGACGAACATACTCAATCGGTTACACCGACTCCGCTGAATTTGGAAGAACTCAAAGCGTGGGCTGCCGAATGGTCAGACCAGATTATGGCGGTGGAAGTCGGCGAGGTCAATTCTAAAGGAGCAGCAATCTGATAAAAATGGCGCACATTATCGCATTATCATCAGCACCGGGCGGCAAGGCAGTCGAGCAGCATTTCGGCAGAACAGATAGATTTCAGATTTACTCGCTGAACGAAGACGGGTACCAATTTATCGAAACCCGTCTTGTAGAACCGTGCTGTAACAGCGGTGAACACTCTGTCAGTGCTTTCGATAAGGTGCTTGCCGTCTTATCCGGCTGCGAGGCGGTTGTCGCCGGTAAAATCGGACCCGGCGCATCGGATTATCTCACTGAAAAGGGAATGAAGGTTTTCGTCACACAAGGTTATATCGAAGATGTGCTGGCAGAACTGCATCAGAATCAAGACCGGTATTTCCCGCCGGAGAACAAGGGATGACCATTTCAATAACGGAAATAACGGCAAGACACCCCTGTTTTGCTCTCGGCAGACCGAACAACAAAGGGCGGATTCATTTACCCGTGAGTCCGGGCTGCAATATCGAATGTCTTTTTTGTAACAGACAATTTAATACGGCAGAACAGCGTCCCGGAGTAGCGGCACAAATTATTTCTCCGCAGCAGGCAGCCGGAGTTGTACGCCGGGCAATCGCAGCGGCACCGGAGATTACGGTTGTCGGAATTGCCGGACCCGGCGATACATTGGCAACGCCTTATGCGCTGGAAACGTTCCGCTTGATTGCCGGAAAATTTCCGCAACTTATCAGGTGTATGAGTACAAACGGCTTACTCTTGGAAGACAAAGCGGAGGAACTGATTGATGCCGGAATCGGAACATTAACTGTTACGGTGAACGATGTCCTGCCGGAAACGTTAGCAAAACTTTGCGGCAGGATAACGTACCGGAACCGGATTTACGAAGGTGAAGAAGCAGCGCAGATTCTTATCGAAAAACAACTTGCCGGTATCCGGCGGGTTACGCAAACGGGAATGATTGTCAAAGTGAATACGGTCCTCGTTCCCGAAATCAACGGCGGGCATATTGAAAAAATCGCTCAACGCGTCAAAGAGGCGGGGGCATCGCTGTATAACATTATTCCGCTCATTCCGCAGCACAAGTTGTCGCATTGTAAAGTGCCGTCGTGCGGTGAAATTGATTTAGCCCGCAGTGAAGCGGAGCGGCATATACCGGTATTCAGGCATTGCCAGCATTGCAGAGCGGACGCGGTTGGAATCCCCGGCGGCAGGGATTACGGCGGACAGATTTATCAAAAAAGAATATCGGCAGAAAACACCTTTTCGCACGGCTAGAGCGGGTTATTCATTGGAGCCAGACGGACTTGAACCGACGACCTCAGCGTTGCAAACGCCGCGCTCTCCCAACTGAGCTATGACCCCGGAGGATAATTGATAATTGAAAAGGGATAATCGTCTTTGTTCCCAAACAACCTGACCGCCCAAATCCACAGGTTGCGGAGAAAATGATGACTGCCGGTTGTTTAATTCTCCATTATCAATTACTTATGGTATCCCAATGATTTTATCACCGAAAGCATTTCTTCATACGTGATAAACCGGCGGCGGTTCTGCAACTTGTACTGGTCTATCGCCTCGGCTAATTGCTGCGCATCCGGCGACAAACCGTCATAGCAGTTGCCGAACTGATTACGTCTTTCCATTCCGGGCGGAGGTCCCGCCGGTGCTCCGCCTGCCGGACTCGGATTCATCCCCCGACGCTGAACAAACGGATAATTCACCTGACCTTCACTCATCGTTGTACCTCGTGTTAGTTTTTCCCCGCATTAGGAACTTCTCTATTCTAGCAAAAAAATGCCCCGAATCAATCCGTTCCGTGTCTTTTGTATCGTCTATATTCTGCATATAATTTAGCATATTGCAAGGAAAATCATAGCCCCCCGTCCGATTTCGCCCCGCTGCCCAATATTCTGTACTCTAATTTGGGGGCAGACATAGATAATTTCCTAAAAAGAAGGCAATTTTGCCGGCGTTTTTTCAAGATTTTTATTTTTTTCCAGCATCAAAAAGGGCGGCAATCCGCCGTTTTCTGCATCCTTATTTGACCGGCACTTCGGCAAAGTAGTGTTTACCGTCGCGGAAAACGGCAACACGGATTTTACCGCTTTCGGTATCAAGCGAATTCCACGCATTGGCAATGAAACGGACATCATCGCCCGAAGTTGTAACCCAGGCGTGAATACCGACAATCACGTCTCCCTGCGTCACATAACCCTTCGCCATCGGACTGCCCTTGCGGACACTTTCAATGCGGATGCCGCCGTCAGGGAACTGTTTCAAAAATGCCGGAAATTCCTCGCGGTATTCCTCTTTCGTCAGCGGTGTATAACGTATGCCCAAAGTGTCCCAAGCCAAATCGTCAAGTTCCTCCGTTGTCATCGTTTTCGCCGCCGTCTTCGGAGATACCGTTGCCGCCCGCGGAGGCGGAACATTGTCCGCAGCACCCCGTTTCTGCACAAATGCCGAAGCCGTACCCGTACCCGTTCCCCGTCTTTTCGACCGGTTGAACGCCGCCGTCAATTCCTGTGTTTCTCCGCCGCGTCTAACCGAAAAACCAATATCTTCGTTCACTTTTATATCCAGAAAAGCCCGATAAACATCAAGTATATTGTGAATCGGATAATTGCCGACAGCCGTAATAATATCGCCCTTGTTGATACCTGCCGCGGCAGCCGCCGAATTACTGTCAACAGATAGGACAACAATATCAAAATGCTTGGAATCAGCCGTCCCTTTCGGTTCGTTTTGTTCCAGTGTCATTCCTAATGCGATATTTTGTTCGACAACCTCGCTGATAAGTTTGGCAGCAACTTCGACAACCTGGTCAACGGGAATAGCAAAGGCAATGCCGGAAGCCCCTTGACGGATTGCCGCATTGATGCCTATCATTTCGCCGTTAATGTTAATAAGCGGTCCTCCGCTATTGCCCGGATTGATTTCCGTGTTCGTTTGAATGGCAAGGCGGTAAACAAGCGTTTCGTTGACATCAACTTCGCGGTTGATACCGCTGATTCTGCCGTCAGTCAACGAAAACGCATAACCGTAAGGGTTGCCGATAGCCATACAGGATTCGCCGGGCATCAGGTCGTTGGAACGTCCGAAAGCGATTGGTTTGAGGGGTTTTCGTGCATCGATTTTGATAATTGCCAGGTCCGTTTCGGGGTCTCTTCCGGTCAGTTTTCCTGTGTATTTTTTGCCGTCAAAGGTTGTAACCTGTATCTTTTGAATACCGTTGACGACGTGATGATTGGTAATAATATACCCCCGTTCGTCGATAACGATGCCGGTTCCCATACCGTTGTATGATTTCGCTGATTCTTTGGGATTAGCACTTTCCTCGATTTTATCGCCTTGTATATTGACGACGGCTTCACAATTTTTTTGATACGCTTCGGTAGCCCAATTTGTTCTCGGCTCGGCGGCAGTTCCGTTGTACGCAGCAGCGATGCAACAGACAACGGCGGCGAACCAAACGATGAAGGGAATTGACGTTTTCATTAGTTTGAACGAGGTTACGTTAATTCAGGTAATTTCGTTAAAATCGATACAGACGCTATAACCGTCCTAGTTAGATTTTCGTCTAATAAACGAGGGTACCTTCATAGAGAGTGATACGAACGGAACAACCGGCAAAAGTCGCCTATATTAACAAGAACTGCCCGCCTCTTTTTCACCGCAGAGGCACAAAGACGCAGAATCTTTCTGTTTAAGAGTACAAACAACTGTCCCGCAGAGTCAGCGCATCGCCCCAAAGGATATTTTTTTGCAGAATACCCTTGACCGCCGCCGCACATTCCGGCGAACAGTCCGTTTTGTACGC
The DNA here is from genome assembly GCA_031288955.1 of Planctomycetaceae bacterium. Classification (GTDB taxonomy): domain Bacteria; phylum Planctomycetota; class Planctomycetia; order Pirellulales; family Thermoguttaceae; genus WRKP01. Next base: position 19,982 of record JAITQJ010000199.1, read on the forward strand.
GTTTTTATACACCGCATTAACAATACCGAAGAGCCGTCTGCGGCATTCCTCCGCGTTTTCTTGCAAGATGTCGATTCCGTAGATACTCGAAACAGCGAGAATAACGCATCGGTCGAATTCCGTTCGGCTTGCTGCGTAATACTTTTCCACGACGGACAATTTCCGCAACAGGATTTCTGCAAGGAAATTTCCCGTTCCGCAGGCAGGTTCGAGAAAACGAAAATCAACCCGTTCAGGCTCTTGTTTAACGAGTTCGAGCATAGCGTTATATTCTGTTTGGGAGCATAAACTTCCAATAGTCTGCACCCCGCGGTTTCATTTTTGAACACAAAAAGGACGGACATAGATAACGACCTACGGGACAACTTTTATGTTGTTCTAATCCATTTTTTTAGAGCGGTCAAGAGTTTTTCAATGCCGCCGAAGCAAGACTCATTGACCGCGACTTCGCTGATTCTGATATTAACACCGTCCGGCAGTTACCGAACAAGTCCCCTGATACGTGCAACATTGCAATCTGGCTGGCGGTACCCGCTCTTGCAACTGCCGCTGCCGGTTGTTTAATGGTTTTATGGAGCGAATAGCGTGGCATCCGGCATTTGTGCAGGCAATTCAGTTGGACTTGGCAGAGTACAAAGACGTACTTGAATACG
>JAITQJ010000205.1 GCA_031288955.1 Planctomycetaceae bacterium
TTACAAATTACAGCCGCTCTCGAAGGAGAGGAGCATCTTCTCCAAAATGCCGATGCCGGTGAACTTGCCGGTATCGGTCATATCGGCGTACCCATTACCAGCCGACTCGAAAAGAACGCTGATGTTGTCATTGATTTTTCGTCGCCGAAAGCCGCCGACGCATTGCTCGAACGCTGCGTTGCGCTGCAAATTCCGTTAGTATTTGCCACCACCGGCATCACGCCGCAGCAATATGAACTGATTAAAACATCGGCGCAGCAGATACCAATTTTGTATTCACCGAGTATGAGTACGGCAGTCAACGTTGCAATGAAACTTTGTGAAACCGCTGCCGCCTTTTTGAAAGACAGAGATGCCGATGTCGAAATCATCGAAAAGCATCACCGTTTCAAAGCAGATGCCCCCAGCGGGACGGCATTGAAGTTCGGCAAACTCATTGCCGATAAAATGAATCTCGATGAATATCAGCACGGCAGACACGGCGTTACCGGTGCGAGAAAACACAATGAAATAGGTTTTCACGCCGTCCGTATCGGCGATAATCCGGGCGAACATTCCATACTTTTCGGGCTTCTCGGCGAAACGTTAGAGATAACCGTCAAGGCAACAAACCGTGATTGTTACGCAGCCGGTGCATTGGCAGCCGCAAAATTTCTGCACGGCAAACCGGCAGGACTTTATGGAATGTACGACGTACTTACGAATTCATAATGGACATTCCAACGATAAGTTTGTTTAGCGGGATATTGGTGCTGCTGGCGGCGGCGGCGTTGAGCGTCCGTTCGCTGCGCAAACATATCGATTATGGTGCTGACCCCGCTATTCTCGATGCGTTCCGCAACCGGATACGGGTTTGGTGGATTCTCTTCGGCTTGCTCGCCTGCGTCTTTTTTGTCGGACCGCTGGCAACAACGTTGTTCTTTTTCGCCTTGTCTGTGATTGTCCTTCGGGAATACATTACGCTGACTCCGAAAAGTCCGGCAGACCATCGGACACTTTTTGCACTGTATCTGCTTTTGCCGCCGATGCAGTTTGCCCTTGTTGCCGTCAATCCCGATTGGTTCCGTCAATGGACAGGGGTTACACCGTTTCAGATTTTTTCGATACTGCTGCCGGTGTGCCTGTTTCTGATACTGCCGTGTATGATGGCGGTGTCCGGCGACCCGAAGCGTTTTCTGGAACGGACGGCAAAACTTCAACTCGGAATGATGATTTGCGTTTATTCGATGAGTTATGCTCCGGCACTGCTGACGATAGACCTGCCCCGTTTTGCCGATGCAAAAACTGTTCAGGAGGCGGAATTAGCACCGGTCATCAACAAAGGCTTGGAAGGCACGGTCATTGAAACGTTCACTGCCCCGCCGGATGCGGCAAAAGCGGAGTATCAGCCGACAGCGATGACGGCAGCAGCGAATCAAACCGCGGCAGAAACAGATAATGCCGCACTGCCGCCATTGTTCCGTATCATACCGCTGATGGACGGCAAGCATTTTCAGTTGCTTGTGTTTTTCGTCGTGATTGTTCAGTTCGGCGACGTTTTTCAATACCTTTGGTCGCACATTTCCCGCCGGCACGTTGTTGCAGAAAAGATTAACGCAACAAAGACTTGGGAGGGAGTTTTCGGCGGAGCGGTTACGGCAGCGTTGTTGGCAGTAGCATTATGGTATTTTACGCCGTTTCCGAAATGGTGGCAGGCGGCGTTGGCAGGCATTGCGGTCAGTCTGATGGGCTTTGCCGGCAATATGACAATGTCGGCGATAAAGCGGGACCGGGGCGTAAGCGGTTATGGTTCGTTAATACAAGGACACAGCGGATTTTTAGACCGCGTTGATTCGCTTTGCTTCGCCGCACCGGTATTTTACTTTATTGTCCTGTATTGCGGCAGAGGTTAAATTACCGGTCTTCGGCAAACATTCCGGCGATAGTTTGACCGCAGAGCAGACAGCAGCCGTCCTCGTCAATGCGGTATTCTTCGATGCAATAACGGTTGCGGGCGATGACGGCTTGACGGCACTGCGGGCAAAGCGTTGTTTCGCCTGCCGGGTCGGTTATGTTGCCCGTATAGACAAACCGCAATCCTGCCGACAGTGCCGCCTCCCGCGCACGGAAAAGCGTTGACGGCGGTGTTGACGGCGGAGCATCTGAAACTGTCGGATGATATGCCGAAAAATGCAGCGGTATTTCACGACCAAGTTCTTCAGCAATCCAAGCCGTTAAAGCGGCAACTTCGGTATCGGAATCGTTAAGCGTTGGTATTAAGAGCGTTGTGATTTCCAGCCAGACCGGCGATTTTGCCAGATATTTTAACGTGTCTTTTACAGGTTCCAGATGTGCCTTGCAATAATTCCGGTAAAAATCTTCGCTGAAACTTTTCAGGTCAATGTTCGCCGCATCCATTGACGCAAAAAATGTCTGTCTGGCTTCATCGGACAGATAACCGTTCGAGACGGCAACGGTTTTAATGCCGTTTTTCCGGCAGACGGCGGCAACTTCCTGAACATATTCCGCCGAAATAACCGGCTCGTTGTACGTGAACGCAATGCTGATGCAGTGATGTTTTTTTGCCAGTTCAACGATTTGTAGCGGCTCGACAGGTTCGCTTAAGAGCGAAGTATCGCAGGACTGTGCTGTTGACGCATTTTGACAATACCGGCACGTAAAGTTGCAGCCGATAGAGCCGAAAGAGAGGACAGTTGAGCCGGGATAAAAATGAAAGAGCGGTTTCTTTTCTATCGGGTCAGCGGCAAAGCCGGTGGTGCGTCCTGCCGTGGTCAAAACGATTTCGCCTTGTATGTTCCTGCGTACAGCACAAACACCGCTTTGGTTTTCCGCAAGTTCACATCGCCGGGGACAGAGCGGACAATTTATTGTCATACATCAATTAGATTTTTTTATCACCGGCTAATTTAATTCCCCGTTAAGGATAGCACAGACGGGTTTTGTCCGCAAGCCTCATCTCCGCTCAATTGGAATAC
>JAITQJ010000267.1 GCA_031288955.1 Planctomycetaceae bacterium
AATCACGACCGGTCCCAGCAAGCCGCTGTCCCGCAGCGGGGACTCCTTTTTCGGTCCCGTAATGAGCCACGTCTTACGTTTCTCCTTCGGTTGTCCCGCATCATACACCAAGCGGTTGAACCACGAACTCGTTACCTCCGCTTTCAATTCGTTTTTGCCCGGCTTAATGTACTGCGTAATGTCCAACCTGAACGGCGGACACCAAAGCGTGCGGACTTTTTGACCGTTGATATACACCGCCGCAATCATCTCGACTTTGCCCAAGTCAAGCGTTACCTTCGATGAGGAAGCATCAACGTCAAACACCGCCGAATACGCTGCCGTCCCCGAAAATGCTTTGCCTTCCGGTGAAACGTCCAAGTCCTTCCACGGTTTCAATTCCGGCAGCGTTAATGCGCTGTCAATGCCCCAACCGGCGGGAAACGAAAGTTGCCACGAAGTTAACGAAATTTGTTTGTTCAAAGGGGCGGCAGTTATCGCCTCCGCCTCTTTTGGTGTTCCATTTTTGTTACGGAAAACCACAAAACACGATTCGCTTTGCGCTAAATCGAAGTTGATTGACCGGCGGCTGTTTGCCGTATCCGAGGCAAGCGGCGTGATTTCTCCCGTTACCGGATTCCAACATTCTGCCTGTTTATTGTTACGAAAATGAATCGTTCCCTTGAAACCGCTGCCGACCGGAGCGGCAACGTAATACCAATCAGCCCCGTCCGTTTGCCGATGCAGCCAAAGCACATCGCCGCCCGTTAAATCCGGTTCAATGCCGCATTGTTTTAACGCCCCGCCGATGGACGTATTTGCCAAGACGTTTTTCTTTCCCCAAAGTTCCTTCACCGCTTTATCGAAACGCTCCTGCGCCGCTTCGCCGCCGGACAATGTTGCCAAACTCTGCGGCGGATTGGCAACGATAACCGCACCTTGATTTGCAAACTCAATCAGTTTTTCCAGCGTCTCCGGCAGCATCCGTTCGTTTTCCGGTATCCAAAGAATCCGGTAACGAATTCCCTCCGGCGTTACAATTTGTCCGTCTTTCACCGCAAGGCGGTGAAGCAGCACATCGGGATTGCAGTAATCATATTTGTAGCCGTCAGGAAACGGTGCGTTCTGGTCGGGTTTATGGTCAATCTCATCGCCGAGATACCATAACACGTCCGAAACCGGTTTGCCGCGTTCCCAAAGATAATTGCAGCGTCCCAGATACGCCGTAAATTCCGGCATATATTTCCACCACGTTTGTCCGCGTAAAAACGGCGTGCCGACACTGGCGAAACCGAACGATGACCCCGGCGGAAGTTGATTCACCAGCGGATTATGCGTGTATGTGTGAAACAACAGATGGGTTACCCCCTGTACACAATTATAACTCGCAACCTCTTTGAGCATCGGTAAGTGTTCGTCCCAAGTCAATGCAAATGACGTGAACGCTTCCGCCCCCAGCCGGGTTTTACCGTAAAGACGCATTGCCGATGCCGCAGGACGAACCGGCTTGAAGTTAATCGAGCCGACGTACCCCCCAATCGGCTGCCAGAATTCCGTTTGCGGTACATCGCAGGACTTGTAATACTCCATTATGTCGGCAGGGAAAATGTCGCCCGATGCCGTTTCATAAGTTACGCCCAGACCTTTTTCGTGCGCTAATTTCGCCATCTGACCGTAATACTCGTTGACAAGCAAATCGTTAATCGTCCGCCGCCAATCGCAGAGGAATTGCGACGTTGTTTCCTGATTATCGGTAACGAAACCAAACAGGGCGGGCAGATATTTTTGTAACGGATATTTTGTCCGTCCGGCAAATTGTTCCGCCATACCGTCTGTCCACGTCTGCGTCTTGCACTCCCAACTATCGAGGTGCATTCCTTTCATCAAGCCGCCGGAAAGCGTGCCGTCCGCCAGTTTCCCTATGTAACCGGCAAAGTGTGCATCAGCACCCTTGACGCTGAGTTTATCACATTCGGGACCGCGTCCCTCCGGCGGCGAAGGACCGTTGTACATTCCCGTAAAAACGTGTCCGATTCGCAGCACCGTCCACTGACCGGCAGGGGCATCCCAATTCAAATTGCCGTCATTGTCCATCAACTTGGAAATATCGAGAACGTTGTCCGTTTTGACAAACGTTTCCGGCGACTGTTTCGGGTGTTCGCTGGAACGGACAATCGAACGGAGCGTAAAACCGGCTTCGGATTCCCAGTTGTTCTTTTTTGCGTCCGTATAAAAATTGATGAAGTTGATATTGTTTTGGTGTTTGTTCGCAATGCTGACACGATACACTGCCGTCTTTTCGGTCTCATCACAGGACAGCGAAATCGGGCGGTCATCTTGCCAACTGGCTTGCAGAAGCGGCGTTTTGAGAACGGTTACGCTTTTTCCGTCCGGCAGCACCGCAACAACTTCAATGTTTATACCCGGTTCGTAACTCCAAGCGTGACTCAACCGGTCAACCGGCGGAAGTTCCACCGTCCGCAACACGACCGGTTTGTCGAATTCCACCTCAAACGTATGCGGTTTGCCTTCTGCTGACGGTCGCAGACTGAATTTTTTTCCCTCCTTGACAAGAGTTTGCCATTGTCCATTGCCGGTGACGTTTTTTACGGCAAGCGGTTTGCCGGTGTTTTCCTTCGGCGTTGGAAAAGCGATGACGGTAATACTGCGGTAATCATTGCCTCCGGCAGGCAGTTTGACGTTCACGGTTTTTCCGCCTTCAATGTCGGTTCGGCTGGCAACGATGTGCCGCATAGCGTTTTCCGGTTTAATCCAAGGACCGCCGGACATTGCCCAGCCCGGCGAATTATGTAACGCTAATTTCAGTCCGAGCCGCTTACATTCTTCGCCGGTGTGTTTGATGACATCGTTCCATTTGGGACTCAAACACGCTATTTGTTCGCTGACACCTTCCCAGGGACCGCCCATTTGACCGTGAAAGAGTTGGATACCGGATATTCCGGCGGCGGCAATCGCTTCGAGGTCGGCAGTGATGCCTTCTTTGGAAACATTACCGCCCATAAAAAAGACGAGAGTTTCAGGGCGGTACAGAGTCGGCGGCTGGGCAAATACCTTTTCGTCTTGTGCCGAAAAGGGCATTTTCAGTTCGTCCCAAGTCGGAGCAAACGGAGGAACTTCCGCCGCCGTTGTTAGTGCGGCGGAGAAGACAAATACAAATAGCAGGGAGGAAGTCCGCATCGTACAATAGGTGTTAGGTTTCGCGGTGCCGCTTTATTTGCCGGACGAAGATGAGCGTCAGACAGCATCACACAGGGACATTGTAGTTGCTCTTACGCACAAAAACAAGAGAAAAAGTAGATGAACACTGCTCTCGGAGCCGCTATCACAAAACAGCGATTAAAAAAATCTCTTGCCTAGAGTCAAAAAGAAAACTAGAATTGTTCCGGTTTGGACTTGTGTCTTCACTATCAATTAAAAATATCGCTATGCTTAAAGCCGTTCTCCTTGCTAACGGGACGAAACCCGGTGTTCTTGCTGCGGCGGAAGAACTTCGCCCGGAAATTGAGCGGCACTTGGAAATTCTCGCCGATGATTTTACCGGCAAACTTGATGCAGCGTCCATTCCCGCCGACCTGGCAATCGTTTTCGGCGGCGACGGTGCAATACTCCGTGCCGTCAATCAGTTGGGAACGAATCAAATCCCCGTGCTTGCCGTCCATCTGGGTACGCTGGGGTTTCTCGCAACGCTTCAAACGGACGAACTGATACCGCTTCTTCGGCACTGCAATACTGCCGGGGGCTTGGCGGCAATGCCTGTAATTGAACATTTATTGTTACAAACGGCAGTGATTCGCAGCGGACAAAGCAAAGCGGAATCGCAGTACCTTGTTTTGAACGAAACGGTGCTGCACGCCGGACACGTTGCCCGAATGATTAGCATTGAACTGCACATTGACGGCGAATTAGTAACGACGTACCGCTGCGACGGTCTGATTATCAGCACGCCGGTCGGTTCGACGGCACTAAATCTTTCGACAGGCGGACCGATATTACGGAAAGATATTGATGCGGTTGTTGTTTCGCCGATGAGTCCGCATACATTGAGTAACCGTCCGCTGGTTGATTCGCCAGACCGTTGTTTTGAATTGCGTTCGCATCAGCCGGCGGGCTTGATTCTGGACGGTGATGAAGTGCTGCGTTTGGAACCCGGGGACACGGTTCGTGTAACCCGTGCGGCGCAAACATTTAAGACATTTGCCGTCCCCGGTTTTTGCTATTACAAGGCGTTGCGTTCCAAACTCGGTTGGAACGGCAGTTTCACGGAGAACGAATAGCAATGAAACTCCTTTTGCCCGATGATATGCGTCCGCCGCAAATGCCCGGACTGAATATGACTTCAATGATTGATGTCGTGTTCTTGCTGCTGGTATTTTTTGTTTGTACGGCAGATTTTGCCGAACCGGAGGAAAATTTGCCCGCCGATGCTTCGCAGGCGGCACAGCCGTTACTTTCCGGTACCGACACCGCGGAGACGACGGCAGAACTTGATACTGTTCACGTTGAGATAACGTATCAGGATGTGCCGCTTTGGAAAGTCGAGGGCGGCGAATACCGAACACTTCAAGAGGTGCAGGATATTTTGCGGCGTTTGAAAGACGTGCAGGCGGACATTCCCGTCATCATCGAACCGGCGGCAAACGTTCCGATGGAACACGTTATTAACCTGTATGACGTTTGCCGGCGCATCGGTCTGATAAATATCAAATTTATGGCGGAAAAACGTTTACATTGAATAGAGTTGCTCCATAGCCCATATTATCCGCTTGTGTTTAACCACGAAAGAGAAATTAAGAATGAATAATAAACTTGTTCGGTAACCGAAAAATAGGCAAACTGCATAAATTCGACAAAATAAAACGTAGGCTTTTACAAGGTTTTATC
>JAITQJ010000368.1 GCA_031288955.1 Planctomycetaceae bacterium
ACCACGAAAGACACAAAAGGCACGAAAGGATTTCTTTCTTAATCTTTTTCGTGGTTGAAAAAGATAGCGTTTTTCTATTGTTCGATTTCCGCAGCGGAAAGCCTCTCCTATGTTGAGACTGTCTTTCGATACCGATGTTTGGCAAAATCCGCAAAAAAATTACGGGGCAAGGACACTATCTTCGACGTTGAGAATCTTAATGTCCGTTGCTGTCGGGTCGAGTTTTTTCAACTCATCAACCGTTATTATCGGTTCGCTTGCTGACGGGTTCGTTTGAAATTGATTCTGTACCGGCGGCTGTGCATCCGATTCAACGAACGGAATCGTGTCAATGCCGTCGCTGCTCGGCAACGTTCTCGCTGCTGGCGGCGTTATCGGCACAGGCTGCACGGGAACGGCAACCGGTTTTGCCGATTTCGGAGTGCCATTTTTCGGTTTTAACGGCGGTTTCGTCTCTTCCGTACCCGATTTTTTCAGCAATTCATCGATAGTCGGCAACGGCTGTCCGCTGAACGGGTCGTTCAAATCAAGGTCAATCGGCTGTTTAACCGGCGGCTTTTCAACCGCCGGCGGTTTGGCAATCGCCGGATGTTCAAAAGTGTCGGGAATACTCGGCGGTAAAGAGCCGGTTGAGTTCGCGTCCGGCTGCATCGGTTCTCCATTCACGGCAGAAACCGGAATCGTTTTTCCAAAATTTCCGGCGTTTGCAGCCAAAAACGTAATGTCATTCGTACCGCAGTCCCCGCAAGAGGCGTTGCAAAACAGGGAGCCGGCACGGTAATTTGGTCCGCAGCCGCGAAAATCATCTTCTCTGTCGATGATTGCAGGAATACAATAATCGTAAGGCGAACAGCACATTTTACAGCCTGTTGTACCGGTAACAATCGTCAATAGACAAAAAATAACACAATATCGCTGCATCGTATTTCGGGGGAGTTTTAATGAACACGGAGTCTTTCGCTTCCGTCAACACTCCAAATCGGCATTAAAATCGATTTAATCCATAAAATCTGCATATTTTACCGAAATTATCAGGCAGAGATGAAAATTATCCCCGATGAGTTCCCCGCTGCGGATGTCAGGGCAAACTGCTCTTGACCGGTTTGCGGAGAAAGGTTATACTGCCCCGCCAACTTTGCACTAAAAACCATTAAATGAAAGGATACTTCAATGAGTTTCAATTTTTTCGATTGGGTACGCGACGGAGTTAAGAACTCTGTACTGCTCGGCGTTTCCGATGCCGTTAACACGATGGGGATGCCGCACGACGATTCGTCCAAAGACAAAATTTTAGGTTTCCTCCAAACGTCCGCCGTTACCGAAGAAAATGTTTCAGCCGCACGGCGCGTCGGAACTTCTGCTGGTAAAAAACTCGGACGCTCCCTGTCCGATTTGCAGATAGTCAAGGAAGCCTCCTAAACAGATAACGCTCTATGGACAACGGACAAATCGCTGCGGCAGGATACGAAAAGTTTACAGCAAATTTGTATGCCCTTCGTTCTTCGCCGCAAACCGCTTTGTCCTCGCTGTTGGATGTCCTAGCGAAAGACAAAGCGTATGCGGATAAGACGGACGGAGACCGCCGTCTCGACCAGCATAGTAATGTGCTGCGTGACCGCCGTCAATTCAATAATCAGCAAACCGATGCCGCTTTGCTCGACCGCCGGACGCTCAATCATTCGGAACTCCGCAGCAGAGGTTTAGAAGCGGAATACGAAAAACGGCTTGATGACAAACGGGACGGCTGCCGAAGTATAATTCCGGTCAAAGAGACGGCAGCGATTCAAATTAAAGAGACGGCAGCAGTTCCGGTTAAAGAAACAGCGGCGATTCAAATTAAAGAGACGGCAGCAGTTCAAGTTAAAGAGACAACAACGGTTCCGGTTAAAGAGACGGGAGTTATGCCTCCAGCCTCTTTGCAGGAGACCGGCGTATTAAACACTGCGATGCCGGATGTCCGTACCGCTAATGCAGGGGTGAACACATCTTTTACGGCTTCACGTTCGGCGGCAGTGCCTGGTGTAACGATATTTACGTCTGCCGGTCATTTAACGCAGCAGTCTGCTGTGCCGCCGAAAACAGAAGACGAGAATGAAAGTTCGGGCGATGACACCGATGAAGATGCCGATGCAAAAAAAGAGAAGCGGAAAAAAAAGAAAACGCCCTTTGCTGCTGTAACAGCAATGCTTCCGCCGATGACCGAACCGCTGATGCAGCCGCCTAAACGGAAAAATTTGCCGTCCGCTGCACAACAGCCGGATAAAGAGCCGGAGGTTGTCATTTCCGGTTCCTTGAGTGCATCAAAAAATACGAATCCGTCTCCTGCTTCGGATATTTTATTGCCGGAGGTTCCTGATAACAATCAGTTTTTGCGGCGGATAACGGCAGCGTGCGAGTCGGCAGTGCTGCAAAATGCCCCGATACGTCTGAAACTGAATCTGGGGCAACTCGGCACATTACTTGTAACATTAAATCGGCAGGGCAGTAAATTGTCGCTGCGTTTTGAAACGCCGTCACAGGAATCAGCCCGATACGTTTCGGAAAACCTTGCCGGTCTGCGCAAGATATTAGCCGAACGCAACGTTGACATTGTTGAGTTAGTTGTCGATAACCGTTAGGGCAGATTGACAGGGCAGAACGGCGGGAGTACAATCGGGACCTTGCGGAGTCTTTTATTTTTACTTTTCGCAGAATTATGTCTAAATCCATCAATTCAGGACGGCGTGATGTATTAAAAAACATTGCCGCTTTAGCCGCAGGGACGGCAATCATCAGCAACGAAGAACTCGTTCTTGCCGAACAACTCGCAGATGATGCAAAGAATTCTGTAACAAAAAACAACACAGCAAAGAACAAGACGGCAAAAAATAATGCCGCAAAAGATGTTCAGGTTGATGGTCTCTCCGGTGCGTCCCGAAAACATACCGACTGGGGCAAACTTGCCGACTTGAAAAAGCCGATTGCCAAAGGAACTATCAAAGGCGTGGAGACGAGCCGGCTTGTGATGGGCGGCAATCTCGTCGGCGGCTGGGCGCATAGCCGCGATTTGCTTTACGTCTCCGATTTAGTCAAAGCCTATTTCACGCGGGACAAGATTATCGCCACATTCAAGATGGCGGAAGCGTGCGGTATCAACACTTATATCGGACACGAATCGCACATCGGGATTTTGAGCGATTACTGGGAAAAGGAAGATGGAACGCTCCATTTTATTGCCGACAGTCATTCGTTGGACGGAGCGTTAAAGTGTATCGACAAGGGTGCTGACGGTGTTTATTTTTACGGCGAACTCGCTGACCAATGCGTGAAAGAAGGAAAGTATGACGAAATTATCCGCTTCATTGAACGTGTTCGGAAAGAAGATGTTCCTGTCGGTATCGGCGGGCATCAAATGGCAACAATCAAGGGATGCGTCGAACACGGTATTGAACCGGACTTTTGGATGAAGACGATTCATCATCACAAGTATTGGTCTCGAATGGCTGACAAGCCGGAGCGGGACAATGTTTATTGCCGGGAGCCGGAGGAGACGAAAGAATTGATGAACACGCTTAAACAGCCTTGGATTGGTTTCAAGGTATTGGCGGCAGGGGCAATTCATCCGAAAGATGGTTTCCGTTACGCTCTTGAAGCAGGGGCTGATTTTCTCTGCGTCGGAATGTATGACTTCCAAATCGTGAACGATGTTAATATCTGTATGGATATACTCGCTTCGGATATGAAACGCAGCCGCCCCGTATGCTTTACCTGATACAACGAGTTACCGAACAAGTCCACTGATACGGCACCATTGCAAGCGGGCTGGCGGTATCCGCTCTTGCAACCGCCAACGCCGAATGTTATAATGACTCTATGGAGCGAATTAGGAATGAACAATGCAGAATGAATAATGAAGACACTGGTTAATACCTTGCGGTATCCGTTTTCCTTCATTCTTCATTCTTCATTATTCATTCTTCATTATTAACTATTCATTCTTCATAACCGGTTCACGATTTGGGACTACCATAAAACACAATACTATTCACGGTTATACGCATCGCAGCATAAAATCAGTGTTGACGAGATGACGGTTACGGCAGTTATGTTGAAAACGCCGCGTAAATTGTTGCGGGAATTGAGCAAATGTTTTGACATAACCAATCCAACGAATGGTATTTATTACGTTAACGGCGATACAAGTCCAACGCAAATCGTTGTTTCTGCTGATTTGGCGGAAGAAGACAACCTTTGGCTTCGGAGTTTGCGTGAGGATTTAGATGTTGCCGGTATGGACAGAGTTATTACGCAACAGGAACGCAGTGACGGCAAATTATCTGCCGAGGCGTATTTGCAGGTGATTTTGAAAGCGAATCCGTTTATATTTCAGGAGATTCAAGATATGGGAGGCAAGACATTTGATGAAGTGATGGAAGAAGCAGGGGCAACGACAAAGTGGGTCAATCGGGGTATTGCCCTGGGGAGGAACGCGGTATCATCCGCGGCAAGGCTGATTACGTCATATCTGTCTTGCGTACACGGTTTCAGTCCGTTCCCAATACGATTCAAGACAGTATCAAATCATATACTAGGGCGTGTTGACTCTAATCTTGACAGATTTTTTGCGAAGATTATTATCCGTTATGAACTGGACAGAAATAGAATACGATAATATCAAACACCTCTTGCCGAAGCAGCGCGGCAACGTGGTCATTGATAATTTAACTTTCCTGCAAGCCCTTG
>JAITQJ010000018.1 GCA_031288955.1 Planctomycetaceae bacterium
TTTGGATTTAGCGGCGTTGATACACAAGGATTATGCCGAGAATTTGAAGTTCGGCAAAGTTTGGGGCAGTGCCGTCCACGACGGTACGGTCATCAAAGGCGATTACATACTCAACGACCAGGACGTTATCGAAGTTCACGCATAAAAAGTATCCGGCACTATTGCGCTGCCTTTTTTTGCTGCGTTCTTTCGTGTTCCAGCAGAAAACGTTTCACGTCTAAACCGCCGGCATAGCCGGTAAGACTGCCGTCTGAACCGATGACACGGTGACACGGAACAATTATCGATACCGGATTACGGTGAATCGCTGAACCAACCGCCCGGCAACTTTGCGGATTGCCGAGACGAACGGCAACGTCTTTATAACTCCGCGTTTTACCAAACGGGATTTTTCGTAACACATTCCAGACAGCAGTCTGAAAAGGCGTACCGTTCAAAATAACCGGAATATCAAATATCTGCCGCTTGCCGTCAAAATACTCTTTGAGTTGTTTTTCAACTTTCCGCAAAAACGGCGTTGCCCGCTCTTCGGCATCAGACCGGCGGCAATGAACACCGAAATCGGCGAATATCAGCACTGACCGTTCTTCGGTAAGCGTCATTTTACCGGCAGCCGTCGAAAACACTGTGTAATAGATTGCAGACATTTTTACTCTGCTGACATAATGTTAAAACGGCGGATTTTACGGTCAAGCGTTGTCCGCTCAATACCGAGTTGTTTTGCCGCCTGACTCTTGTTCCAGCCGACGTATTCCAATGTTCGGATGATGTGATTCTTCTCCATATCGTCCATCGACAGCGGAATAAAGATTTCCTGCGTGCCTTGTTTCGGGAGCATCGTGTCGCCGGTTGTGTCCAATTTTGACAGCAGCAAATCCTGTTCCAGAATGATAGGTTCGTTGCCGAGAACAACTGCCCGCTCAATCACGTTTTTCAGTTCCCGAATGTTGCCGGGCCATCTGTAATTCATTAACGTCCGCATTGCCGCGGTATCAAAACCGGTATATTTGCGTCCCGTCTCCAAACCGAAGCGGGCTAGAAAATGCGTCGCCAAAAGCGGAATGTCATCGAGTCTCTTCCGTAAAGGCGGTACAATAATTTCGAGAACCCGAAGCCGGAAAAACAAATCGTGCCGAAACCGTCCTTCGGCAACTTCCTTTTCCAAATCGCGGTTCGTTGCCGTGATAAGGCGAACATCAACGCTAATCGTCTGATTTCCGCCGACACGCTGAAATGCCGAACTTTCAAGCACCCGCAGCATTTTCGACTGCAAGTTCGGTGTCATTTCACCGATTTCATCAAGGAACAGCGTACCGCCGTTTGCGGCTTCAAATTTTCCGATTTTCCGTTCAGTTGCTCCCGTGAAAGAGCCGCGTTCGTGTCCGAAAAGTTCGCTTTCCAACAGCGATTCGGATAAGGCGGCGCAGTTTAAGCAAACCAGCGGCTTGGCTTTGCGGGGCGAAGCAAAATGCACTGCGCGGGCAATCAGTTCCTTACCGGTACCGCTTTCGCCGCGGACAAGCAAAGACGTTTTACCTTCCGCCGCCTTGGTAATCAAATGATGCAGCATCTTCATCTGTTGAGTCGTGCCGATGATTTCGCTGTTCATTTGCAGCATTTCACGCAAATTGATATTTTCACTCCGCGCCTGCGTCAGATTAGCGGCAAGTTCTTTCTGCTTGTGAATGTGTGCCAGTGCAACGCCGAGCGTGTCGGCAACGGCAAGCGTGTATTCCAAATCGGCTTCGTTGAGTTGCTTCTTTTCCGACAGCGTATAGAGATGTATGAGTCCTAAAATGCCGGACTGAAAACGAATCGGTGCTGCAAGCGTGTTGTTATGTTCACCGTCGGCTTCGGCAGTATGAATTTTCGTTGACAACTTTTTCGTTTTCGTTGCATCTTTCGAGGCTTCGTGAAAAAGAAACGCTTCTTTTTTGTCAAATACCGTGCGGACCAAATGCTCGGACACAGGAATATAATTAGCATCTTCGAGCGTGGCGTTCGCTACGAGACGGATGTCGGATGCCTGCTGATTCGATTGCAGCGTGTAAGGAAAAAGCCAAAGACCGGCACCGTCAGCACCGGTTGCGTTCAGGAGTCCTTCAATCGATAATTTTGCAACATTGTCAATTTCTTCCGCCTTGCCGATATTGTATGCTAATCGGCAAAGTTCGACGGGACCGAAACCGGACTGCGTTATTTCGAGATGAATATGTTTTACATCGCTCGGCGGTTTGAGAATAACGCTTTGACTCTGCTGGTTGATAATTTCCGTTGCGGCTGTTGCGGTTGCGTTGGGACGGCGGAGGTCATCACTGACCCCGAAAATGCCGGAGTGATGACCGAGTATTGCGGGAGTGTTGTCGTTTTCGTCAATGGGAGTGGTATCGGAGTCGCCCGGTATGCCGCAGCCGAATTGCAGAAATGCGTGTCCGATTTGAATCTGCTGTCCGGGCTGCAAAGCATAAACACCGGCACCGAGAAATGTTCCGTCAACGAATGTTCCGTTCCTGCTTCCGAGGTCTTGAATGTACCATTGACCGGTATCGAAGAAAACTTTGGCGTGGTAGCGGCTGCATCGGTCATCAAGAAACGAGACAACGTTGTCCGCTGACCTGCCGATAGTCGATACAGATTTGCCGGAAATGGAATAAACATTTTGCTGTTCCCCGTTCTGCACAAGTACAAGGTAAGCCTGTTCCGATTGCATCTGTAGTACCTTAAAGTAAAAAGTGTTGCATTATTATACATTTCAAATTTGCAAAATGCAACAAGACAAGTACAAAAAATATAAGATGTCCATTTTTGAGAAAACAATTCAACATTTTTGGGCAAAATAATACAAGGTAAGTTCAGATAATACCATTCTCCCCCTATCTTGTGCCTCTGATTTTGGTAGAATAATGTCCAGCAAACTTCTCTACCGCATTGATGCTGCGGAACATACACGATGAAAATACTTTGTACAATTTTTACCGCTGTCGTATTATTGACCGCTGCCGTTCAGGCGGCGGATACTGATGCCGACGGCTTCACTGCACTCTTCAACGGCAAAGACCTGACCGGCTGGGACGGCAAAACCGAGTTCTGGTCGGTGCAAAACGGAGTTATCACCAGCGAAAGTACACCGGCGAATCCCTGTAAAAAATCGAATTATCTGACCTGTACTGCTGCCGTTCCAGATAACTTTCACTTCAAAATCACGTTCCGTATGCAGGGTGAAGGCAGCAATTCGGGAATTCAGTTCCGCAGCAAACAATTGCCGGATTATGACACATACGGCTATCAGGCGGATGTCGATGACAGCGGACAATGGACGGGCTGCCTCTTTCATCACAAACGGGGTGCCGTTGTCAAACGGGGCTTTGAAGACGTTATCGGTGCAGACGGCAAGGTTGTTTCCTCGAAGTCCATCGGCGACCCGGCGGAGTTAATCAAGCAGTACAAAAAGGGCGGTTGGAACGATTACGAAGTCATTGCCGACGGCAGTGTGATAACCCTAAAGATTAACGGCAAGGAAATGTGCAAAGTCGATGACAGGCACGCAACGGAAGCCGTCAAGTCCGGTATTCTCGCATTGCAAATGCACCAGGGCAAGCCGATGAAAGTCGAATTCAAGAACGTTAAAATTAAAGCCCTGTAAGAAATATCTCTCAAAAGAAGCGGATGTGCAGGGGGGGGGGGGGATTGTACCGTAAAAAATCATTTCTCCCTGTTTTAATTTACAACAAACCGTTCTGAATGAAAATGACCGGAGCAGCCGGATGAATTTTTTATTTAAGTTTTTCGTTATTTTTGCAGCAAGCGTAGGATTACAATCTTATGCCAATGACAATTTTTTGCTCGAAGCGGAACACTTCACCGATTACGGCGGCTGGGTTCACGATTCGCAATTTATGGACCAAATGGGTTCGCCGTTTCTTCTGGCGCACGGTCTTGGTGTTCCGGTAAAAGACGCAGAAACTTCTATTGAATTGCCCGCCGATGAATACCGCATTTGGGTACGGACAAGGGATTGGTGCGCACCGTGGAAAGAACAATACAAGCCGGGGGATTTAGCCCCCGGAAGATTTCAAATTTTAATCAACGGCAAACCGCTGCAAACCGCTTTCGGAACCGAAGGCGAAGCGTGGCATTGGCAGAACGGCGGCACTATCACGAAAAACGATTTTCAAGAAAATCGGTTAAAAGTTGCACTGCACGACCTTACCGGTTTTGACGGACGGATTGACGCAATTTATTTTCAGAAAACCATCGGCAGCGAATCTGATAAAGAGTCCTCGCCGCCGAATGATTTAACGGCGTTAAAAGAATTCCGCAAATGTCTCCTTGCTCTTCCAGACAAACCCGAAGTGAAGGGAACATTTGACATCGTTGTAGTCGGCGGAGGAATTGCGGGAACCTGCGCCGCAATATCAGCGGCACGTTCCGGTTTGAAAGTTGCATTGATTCAAGACCGCCCTGTGCTGGGCGGCAACAACAGCAGTGAAGTCCGCGTTTGGCTGCACGGTGCAAGAAATCTTGACCCGCTGCCGAACATCGGAAATGTAGTCGAAGAACTGGAGCAGGAAAAACGCGCCCACGAAGGAGCGGCAAACACTGCCGATATTTATGAAGATGAACGCAAACTTGAACTCGTCAAAGCGGAGAAAAATATCTCGCTGTTTTTAGAATACAGAGTCAACGAAGTTGTGTTAAATGATAACCCGCAGAATAAGCAGCGGAGTATCAAGAGTATCATTGCCCAGCAAACAAAGACCGGACGTTCTTACGGTTTCGATTCCCCGCTGTTCGTTGACGCAACCGGTGACGGCTGTGTCGGATTCCTTGCCGGAGCGGATTATGAAATGACCGTTGAGGAAGGACATATGGGCAGATGCAATCTCTGGAATATCATCGACACAAAAGAGGAAACAACTTTTCCGCGTTGTCCGTGGGCGGTTGATTTAACGGACAAACCGTTTCAGGGACGCGGCAAAAACAATCCGCAACTTTTGGGAACTTGGGAATGGGAAAGCGGCTTTTATCTCGACCCGATTGAAAAGAGCGAATACATTCGGGACTTGAATTTCCGCGCTTGCTACGGTGCGTGGGACGCATTGAAAAATGTTGACAAAGCGTTTCCTACCTATAAATTAAATTGGCTTGCTCATATCGCCGGTAAGCGGGAAAGCCGCCGTTTGCTGGGCGATGTTGTTCTTGACAAGAAAACCGTTTTAGCAAACGAAACATTCGAAGATGCCTGCGTTCCGACCGGCTGGACTTTTGATTTGCATTTGCCGAACAAGGGTTACAATCAAGGACAAAAACGGGGCGATGAATTCCTGTCGATAGCAGACCACACGAGATATAAAACGCCGTATTGGCTTCCATACCGGATAATGTATTCACGCAGCGTTGATAATCTTTTTATGGCAGGACGTGATGTTTCGGTATCTCACGAAGCGTTAGGAACAGTACGGGTAATGCGCACCGGCGGCTGTATGGGCGAGTCAGTCGGACTTGCAGCGTCACTTTGTAAAAAGTATAACACAACTCCCCGCGGTGTTTATAAAGAACATTTAGCAGAGTTTAAGGAATTGGTAAAAGCAGGCGTTCCTCATTCACCGGATTTTGCCCCGCGGAAGATTAACAAAAGAGTTGACAATCCCAACGGCTGGGCGGGATTTTCTCCTCCGGTAAAATTGCCGCTGCTGCAATCGACTCCGCAAAATGCTGCAAACAAAGCAGCAATTACTGTTTCAAGCAATCAAAAGGATGCAGTGTTTTTGAATGACGGAACTATTGATTGGAACGACAACGCCGGACGCTGGATTAGCAGTGCTGCCGATAAGCCCGAAATCGTTTTCAAATGGAAAGAGCCGCTTGAAATCGGCAATATCCGCATAGTAAGCGGTTATAATGAAGGCGGAAAAATCATTGCACCGCTTGAAGATTTTACTTTGTTTATCAACGGACAAGAATCTGCGGTTTCAGTTTTCACAAATAACATCCAAACCGATTTCCGCAATGAATTTCCGAAAGTCAAAACGAATGAATTGCGTCTGCGTATTGATAAAACGAAGGACGGGAGAGTAAGAATTTGGGAAGTCGAAATTTATTAACGAGAAAGTTGTTATTTATTTTGGTTCCGCTGTCTTTTTGCCTCGTAAAACAGCACGGCAGCGGCATTTATTACGTTAAGGGCGATACAAGTCTGACACAGATAGTTGTTTCTGCTGATTTGGCGGAAGAGGACAACCTTTGATTTTACGGGGCTTTTGTTTCGATACAACGGAATGTTACACTGTTGACGGCAAATCGGTCTGCCGTTTTCGCAAAACCCCGAATGACGTAATTGCCGCTCAAATCTTTCGGCAGCGGAATTTCACACTCGAATTTGCCGCCTGTACATTCCGCCCGATAACGCTCTATCAGCCGGCTGTTCGCTTTCCTATATTCCGTGTTCCAATCCTGCTGCACCGACTTATCGTTACGAAAATCCTGACGCTGCGGAGAACGAAGAACAATTTGATTCAACGGTAATAATAACTCCAGGTCAACGTTTCGGCAATCAATGTCCGTTTGACCGCTGATGCGAAGCATCTGTCCCGCTCTGACTCTTGAAGGACAACGGAATTCCAAACGATGCGGCAGCGGTAAACGCAGCAACGGGTCGCCGAAAAGATGAAACATTGCCGTATGTTCCGCCAACTGCACCGGCAACTGCTGCGGATTCGGGTCAAGCATCTTCGCAAACGATTCTACTGATTCACGGACGGGACGGCGGAGGCGGGGTTGCGATGTTTGACCGCTTACCGGATGCAGTACACGGTGTTTGCTTTCGAGCATCAGTTGACCCAGCGTCAGCGGTTTGCTGTCCGTTTGATGCTGAACAAACGTTTGCAGCATTTCAACTGCCAATACGGACATTCCATAAGGCATTGCCGTTCGGGACGGGGCAACGGACGCAACTGACCGACCGCTTAAAACGAGTTCTTCGCCAAGCGACGGCGTATCACGGTCAAGACTGCCTCCATAACAGCAGAACAGAAACGATACCGACCGACCGTTTCCTGATGCCGGTGATTTTGTTGACAGCGACAGCGGCAGATAACCCTGCGGCAAATAAAGCGGTTCGATTTGCCGATGTGTGCCGTGTCCGAGGTAAACCCAAAACAGCGCACCGGCATCAAGCGTTTGGTTTAACTCCGCCGAAAAATCCAGCGGAAACGGACAAAACGGCGACCGCCAATCTGCCTGAATCAGTGAAAGCGCATAACTTGCCGGAAACGTTTCCGAAAGAATGTACCGCGCCGAAGATTCAATCACGCTGTCGAGGAGCGGTGAAAAATTACCAACACCGGCAGCGAGTTGCATCTGCCGGCACCACACATCCGGCGGCAGCGATTCATATTCTATCGTCCGCTGTATCAGCGAGTCTAATGCGGCAGTATCGGGGAGATTACCTCCCCCGTTCTTGAGAGCAACAGGAAAACGTCCGACGGCAAAATCAGGCAGTCCGTCTTCATCAATGTCGGCATACCAATCGTCAGAAGCCAGTTGCGTTTCAGTACCGAACTGCTGAATAATCCGGCACGGCAAAAGCGGCGACGGAACGGTTTTTTCCGAACTTCTGCCGACGAGCAGTAAAGCGGCGAGCGGTGTTTTGCGGTGTACTTCGGTAATCCGTTCTTTGATTTTCTGCGCTGTTACGGTATCGCTGCCGAACGGTTCGACAATAACGTGAACGGTATAACCTTGTTCGCTGCGGTATCGAATCCAAGTTGCCAGCGAAGCGTGAAACGGACGGCTGCAAACAACGGCAATATCCTGCGCCGCAAAAGTTGTGAATTGAAAAAGACAAATCGAAAATAATACGAAAACGGCAATGTTTATTTTTTGACGCTTATACAGACAGCGTTTGCAAATAATGTAAATAATTTGTCCCTCATGAACGTTTTGCATTTCCCGTTTTCGCCTCCCTTTTTTTATTTAGCGCAGTGTTTCCTCGTAAATTTCACACCAGCGGCAGGCAAGATTTTCGGCATCATAATCTTCATTGATGCTGCTTCGCGCTGCGGCTGCAAAACGCTCTGCCCGGTCAGTATGTTCCAGTAAATCGCACATCGCTGCCGCCAATGCCGGCGGATTGTCCGCCGCAACGAGTAAACCGTTTTGTTCGTTGCGAATCAATTCGCCGCAGCCGCCGACATTTGTTACAATACACGCACGCCCCGCTGCCATATATTCCATCACGGCGTTCGGCAAACCTTCCGTGCGTGAAGATAAAACCGCAATATCTAACGTTGCTAAAAATGCCGGTATGTCTGAAACCGCACCGAGCAATTTGACACTCCCGCTGATGCCGCTGTTATCGATTTGCGATTGATACCGTTCAAAATCGCCTTTACCGGCAAGATGAAACTGTACATCGGGAAACTTGCCGAGAACAATTCTTGCCGCTTCAATAAACACGTCCGTACCTTTTATCTGTTTCAAGTTACCGACAATGCCGATGCGTTTCACTGCCGATGCGCCGGCAGATGTCCAGGTCGGGATGTCTGCAAAATGCCGGATTTCAATAAGGTTCGGCACGACATAAACGTTTTCGGCTTTCGCTCCTTCCTGTTCGATGACCGATTTTTTGCACGCTACGGCATTGGCGATAATTTTTTTGATAACAAACCGGTTCAGGAATTTGCCGAACAGGGCTTGTTTGCGGGTTATCCAATAACCGATGTTGACACGAAAGCCGAAGAAGGCTTTAATTCCGCTTCTGAAGGCGGCAAACGAAAACAGTGTTTGCCAAACGTTATCGACTTGCAAAAATTGGATAATCTCGATTTGATGAAGTTTCATCAACCGGCGAAATTGACGAAGTATTTTCAATGTGCGGAAACTCCTGACTCCGCCGGCTTGTAAAAACACGACGGGGCATCGGAGACTCTCCTGCGGATTTTCGAGAGCCGTCTCTGCTGTGCCGTGCAGAACAACGACAAACGGTTCGATGCGGCTGCGGTCGAGATGCTGCATAAGAAGCAGCAACTGCAACTCCACGCCCGCCCGACCCCGCCAATAGTTGATGAAAAAACAGACCCGTTTCGCCATAAAATTGCTCTCCGGCTGCAACCGGTGCCTGCGGCATACGGCTAGAGCGGATTAAAAATAAGTATAGTGTCTATTTTGTACTAAATCTCTTAAAACCCGAATGTTATGCCGCTTAACCGTTCGGCTAGTTGGAACATCAAATCATCTTCGGCGGGTTCGCCGTCGGCAATATATGTTACCGAAAAACGCAAAAATGCCCTTGCGTTGTCCCAAGGAACCGTACATATTGAATGTTCCCGGATTAAATACTGGCTGACTTCCTCCGCATCCGCAAACTTCGTTCCATCCGTCAGCCCCTTCGGTGCTTTGGTGTACAAAAAATACGTTCCGCCCGGCACTTCGCAATCAAAACCGAGTTGCTGCAATGTCGCCGTTAACTTTTTCAGGCGGCGGAAATACTTTTGCCGTGCCTCCGCAGGAATGTTCGGGTCGTCCAGAGCCGCAACCGCCGCTTTTTGAATCGCCAGAAACTGTCCGCTGTCGCTGTTATCCTTGACATCAGCAAAGGCACTGACAATCCGCTCGTTGCCGCAGACCCAAGCCAGCCGCCAGCCAATCATATTCCAGCCTTTGGAGAGCGAGTGAATCTCAATACCGACATCTTTCGCTTCCGGCACTTGAAGAAAACTGAACGGTTCTTTTTTGTACGAAAACATTACGTGTGCCGCATCCTGAACAACAACAAACTTGTGCTGCTTCGCCAGTTCGATAACCTTGCTGTAAAAGTCTGCCGTTGCAACCTGTCCCGTCGGACTGTTTGGATAATTCAGGACGAGCAGTTTTGTTTTCCCCCAAATGTCATCGGGAACCGCTTTGAAGTCGGGAAAAAAATCGTTTTCCGCCGTCAGCGGCAAATTATAGACCGACCCGCCGCAGTAACGGGTATGCGTTCCGGCAACGGGATAGCCCGGTACGGTCATCATCGTGATGTCTCCCGGATTGATAAAACACGACGGCAGCATTGCCAACGCCGGTTTAGAACCGATGCTGTGATTGATTTCCGTCACGGGGTCGAGAGACACGTTAAATTGCCGCTTCATAAACCGGGCAACGGCTTCTTTGAATTCGATACAGCCGTTATCGGCATAACCCCGGTTTTCCGGCAAATTGATTTCGTGTGCCATCACACGGCGTACGTTTTCGTCGGCGACGGCATCATTTTCACCGATACCGAAGTCAATGAGCGGACGGTCGGGAAAATCTTTGACGGCTTGTCTTTTTGCCCGTTTGATTTTCTCGAACTTGTATATTTCGTTGGATTTTCCGTACGAGGCACCGCCGATGCGTTCGGCAAACAATTCTTGAAAATAAGGTTCGGACATAAATGCGGCGTTTTTACGATGAGTTTTTTGCAAAATACACAACTCGAAAGTATAACATAAATTATGCCGATTGCGAAGGGAATTGACAGAGACCGAAAAATAAGGTAAAAAAGAGTAGCCGGTTGCGAGACCGAAGGAGAAAATGACCCAATGGGGATATTCAAAACGAATTTAGTTGCCGTCAATCCGGCAGACCCGCAGTTGGTAACACCGCAGATAGAAATGCTGGTCGATACCGGTTCGGAATTGACGTGG